>NZ_JADPPY010000039.1:0-30173 GCF_018340035.1 Cobetia sp. MC34 | reverse complement strand
TGAATTACCTGAAAGGAGAGAAATCTTTCAAAGGCGGAATTCGGCGGAAACAGAAGAAAGCGGCACTGGTTGAGACATATCTTGCTGACATTCTCGCGGTCTGAAAGCTTTCATGCGTTTTCCCTGCCCCATTAGGTGAGGCAAGGCCCCACCAAGGCATCAACATTATCTGTCATTCATGCCTGAATGATAGATTTTGCCGATACTACTTGTCGTTGAAATTTATATATTCCGAATGTCTCATTTGGATTCCTCTGGTGTCGCTCTACCCTCTGAGTTCTCGTTGTAAAGCAACGAACATTGCGCCCTGCCATGTTCGAACGCCTCGGCAGTGTTCGAACTGCTCGGCAATGTTTCAAACAGCCAGGCAATGTTCGACCTGCTTCGCAACGAGACCCTCATAACAACAATCTCACACCCAGAGGCACATGCTCATGTCCTTCGAAAGGATTCGATTGTCCTCCCCCGGCTCGGGAGACACCTCATGCTGTCATTGATCGGCGTAGCCATCATCGTCATCGGCCTGGCACTGCGCCTCAATGCGCTGCTGGTGGTGCTGGTGGCAGGTTTCTCCTCCGGCCTGGTGGCCGGCATGTCACCCACTGAAATTCTCGCCGCGCTCGGTCAGGCCTTTACCGACAACCGCGCCGTCTCGCTGTTCATCATCACCCTGCCGGTGATCGGACTGCTCGAACGCAATGGACTGCGCGATCAGGCCGAACATCTGGTCCAGAAACTTCGGGCCGCCAGCGCCGGGCGTATCTCCTTCAGCTACCTGGTGCTGCGCAAGGCGACCAATGCCTTCGGCCTGCAGCTCGGTGGCCACCCGGCGATGATCCGACCGCTGGTCGCCCCGATGTCAGTCGGCGCCGCCGAACGTGATCTCCCCGAAGAGGCGCTGAGCTCGCCACGCTTCAAGGCTCTGAGCCAACGCATCCGCGTTCTGAATGCCGTCAGCGAGAACTTCGGCAACTTCTTCAGTCAGCTGATCTTCGTGGCTTCCGGCGGGTTGTTGCTGATCAAGAGCGTGCTCGACAAGAGCGGTGCCAGCGTCAGCCTGGCCGACATGGCGATGTATGCCATTCCCACCGCGCTGGTGTCACTGGTGGTGGTCTTCGTGCTCTGCCGCCGGCTGGACGCGCGCATTCGCCGTGAACAACAGCTGCTGCGCGAGGAATACCCCCAGCCCTCCGGCCAGACCAACGCGACACCGGGCAAGGACACCTTCACCACTTCTGCGACGGAGAGCCACTCATGAACGGTATCGACGCTCTCTACCTGATTACCGGCTTCGCCATCATGGCCTTTGCCGTCCTGACGCTCACCGATCGTGATCATCCGCGCAGGCTCGGCACCAGTGCCTTCTGGATGATCTTCGGCATCAGCCTGGCATTTGGACAATGGCTGCCCGATATCGTGATCGGGCTTGCCATGCTGGCGCTGGCCCTGCTGGCCGCCACCGGCCAGCTCGGGTTCGGCAACTATGGCCAGTTGAGCGATGAGGCACGTCAGGCGCGCCGCAAGCGTCTCGGGTCGCGCCTGTTCATCCCCGCGCTGGTGATTCCGGTCGGCACCTTCCTTTACACCCTCACGACAGGTCAGAGTGCGCTGGTCGGCCTTGGCGTCGCGACGGTACTGGCCTTTGCCGTGGCGCT
The DNA here is from genome assembly GCF_018340035.1 of Cobetia sp. MC34. Classification (NCBI taxonomy): domain Bacteria; kingdom Pseudomonadati; phylum Pseudomonadota; class Gammaproteobacteria; order Oceanospirillales; family Halomonadaceae; genus Cobetia; species Cobetia sp. MC34. The sequence continues at coordinate 28,518 of NZ_JADPPY010000039.1, read as the reverse complement.
GCTGCTGCTGCGCGAGAGCCCGGCGACCGGCATGCAGGAAGGTCGCCGCCTGGCCGATGCCATCGGCTGGGCCGCCATCCTGCCGCAATTCCTGGCTGCCCTTGGCCTGCTGTTCGATCAGGCCGGCGTCGGCCAGACCATCGCCGGGCTGGTCTCGAGCGTGGTGCCGGATACCAGCCTGGTTGCCTGCGTGATTGCCTACTGCGTCGGCATGGCCGTGTTCACCATGCTGATGGGCAACGGCTTCGCGGCCTTTGCGGTCATCACCTCCGGCATCGGCTACCCGCTGGTCATCGCGCTGCATGGCGGCAACCCGGCCATCGTCGGCGTGCTGGGCATGCTGTCCGGCTACTGCGGCACGCTGATGACGCCGATGGCCGCCAACTTCAACATCGTGCCGGCGGCCCTGCTGGAACTGGATGACCGCTACCACATCATTCGCGCACAGATACTGCCTGCGCTGGTCATGCTGGCCGCCAATATCAGCCTGATGCTGCTGCTGGCCTTCTGATCTCCCACTCTTACCCGCGCATCGATCACCGCCAGCCGTGACCCGCGGTGATCGATGCCAGCCAAGGAATGTCATCATGCGTCGTCTGCTACTCTGCGGCTTCGAGCCCTTCGGCACGGATAGCGTCAATCCCGCCCTCAAGATCATCGAACAACTGGACGGCCAGACACTGGCCATGCAAGGCCAGCCCGATGAGCGCTTCGAGATCATCACCTGCCGGGTGCCGGTGACACGCTACGCCGCGATTGACAGCGTCATCGAGGCCATCGGCCAGCACGCCCCTGACACCGTGATCATGCTCGGCCAGGCCAGCGGTCGCAGCGCCATCACGCCGGAGCGTGTCGCCATCAACCTGGATGACTATCGCATCAAGGACAACGGCGGCCACCAGCCGGTGGATGAGTCCATCGAGGCCGATGGCCCGGATGGCTGCTTCACCACCCTGCCGATCAAGGCGATGGTCAACGACCTCCAGGCGGCAGGCCTTCCCGCCAGCGTCTCCTACACGGCAGGCACCTTCGTCTGCAACCACCTGTTCTATGGGGTGCAGCGTCATCTGGCGGATAGCCCCACCCGCTCCGGCTTCGTGCATATCCCGGCGCTGCCCGAGCAGAGTGTCGATGGTCGCCTGCCGACCATGAGTCTTGAAAGCATGCTCGAAGGCGTACGGGTGATGTGTATCAGCGCCATGTCCCATCACAAGGATGCGCGCATCGGCGGTGGCAATATCAGCTGAGCGCCCCCATCGCGTCGCGGCTGAACGCCCGACGCCGACAGCTCCCCTGCAAGCCGGCATGCGTTACAATGCCGGCTTTCCCATTTCTAGCAGGTGGACACGATGACTCCCGAGACGCACATCCTGGTGCTGTATACCGGCGGCACGCTGGGCATGGTGGAAAGTGAACAAGGACTGGTACCTGCCGGTGACTTCGATGCACGTCTGCGCGCAGCACTGGAACAACTGCCCCCCAGCCGTCGTGGCCGTCTGCCCGCCTTCACCCTGCGCGAGTTTCCGCAACTGATCGACTCCTCCTCCGCGACACCGGCGGACTGGCACACAATCGCCAGCCAGATCGCGGACGCCTACGACAGCTTCGATGGCTTCGTCGTCCTGCAGGGCACCGACACCCTGGCCTGGACGGCCTCCAGCCTCGCCTTCCAGCTCAAGGGTACCGCGCGCCCGGTGATCGTCAGTGGTGCACAGTTGCCGCTGGAGGCCGAGCACAGTGACGCGCTGGGCAATGTCGAGCTGGCACTCACCGCCGCCGCCCAGCCGACCCTCAATGAAGTCGTGGTCGCCTTCGGTGGACAGCTGCTGCGTGGCGTGTGCACCCGCAAGTGGTACACCCAGGACCACCGCGGCTTCACCACGCCCAATGCGCCGCTGCTGGGCGAATGGGTCGATGACCGCGTCGTGCTCTACCCCGGCCGCCTGATGGATGATCAAGGCCCCGCCTTCGAGCTGCCCGACTATGGCCGCCTCGGCAAGGACAGCATCATTCGCCTGCCGCTTTACCCCGGCATCAGCGCCGAGAGCGTGCGTGTGCAGTTGATGCGCCCCGAGGTCAAGGGCGCCGTGCTGGAGTTGTGGGGCAGCGGCAATCTGCCGGAAGACAGCGAGCTTCTGGGGGTGTTGGCCGATGCGCGTGGCGAAGGCAAGCTGCTGGCCGGTATCAGCCAATGTCCGCACGGGCCGGTCACCATCGGCCACTATGCGGCCGGCGCAGGCCTGGCCACCGTCGGCGTGCTGTCAGGCGACGACATGACGCTGGAAGCGGCCTTCACCAAACTGCTGCATCTGGTGGCGCTCGATCAGGATGAGGACTGGCAGCGGGAACGCTTCCTGATGCCCTTGGTAGGCGAGCGCGCCAGCGGCCTGCTGTGAGCCCTGGCGGCCCCGCGTATCACTGAACTCTTGTCGCTGATCAGCGCGCGAACAGTCCCCAGGGTTGACCGATAGATAACAGAAAGCCCCCGCCAGGCATGCCTGGCGGGGGCTTTCTGTTTGCGCTGATAGGCCTTGGCTAATCCTTCACGCCAAGGCGCAAATCAACGGGCCAGCTGGTTCAACCGGATCAACCGGTGTTACGCAGACCGGCGGAGATACCGGCCATGGTCACCATCAGCGCGCGTGACAGCTCGGCGGAGATGGCGCCATCGGCGTCGCGATTACGCTGCAGCAGCTCGGCCTGCAGACCATGCAGTGGGTCGATGTAGGGGTTGCGCACATCGATGGCCTGACGGATCAGCGGCATATGCTCAAGCAGTGCCTGTTGATCGCGGATCTCCAGCACCACCTTCTCCAGGCGCTCGAGACGATCACGCAGCGATTGCCCCAGCGCCTTCAGGGCCGGCTCATCGACCAGACGCTGCTCGTAGTAGGCCGCCGTCGAGAGATCGGCCTTGGAGAGCAGCATCTCCAGCATGTCGACATAGGTGGAGAAGAACGGCCAGTCGTTCATCATCTCGCGCAGCACTTCCAGGCCGCCCTCTTCCTGCATGCGCGTGGCGAAGGCCTCGCCACTGCCCAGCCAGGCGGGCAGCATCAGACGAATCTGGGTCCAGGCGAAGATCCACGGGATCGCGCGCAGCGTCTCGACGCCACCATCCTGACGCCGCTTGGCGGGGCGGGAGCCCAGCGGCAGGCGTGCCAGTGCGGTTTCCGGTGTTACCGAGCGGAAGTACGGCACGAAGTTCGGGTCTTCACGCACCACGCCGACATAGGCCTTGTGCGCGATACCGGCCAGGCGATCCATCTCGTCACGCCATTGCTGCTTGGGTGCCGGCGGCGGCAGCATGCTGGCTTCCAGCACCGCGCAGACATAGATCTCCATCGAGCGACTGGCGATGTCGGGCAGACCGAACTTGAAGCGAATCATCTCGCCCTGCTCGGTGACGCGCAGCGAGCCGGTCACCGAGCCCGGCGGCTGGGAGAGGATCGCCGCATGCGCCGGGCCACCGCCACGACCGACCGTACCACCACGGCCGTGGAACAGGGTCAGTTCGACACCGTGACGCTTGGTGACTTCCACCAGCGTTTCCTGGGCGCGGTACTGTGCCCAGGCAGCCGCCAGCTGGCCGGCGTCCTTGGCGGAATCGGAGTAACCGATCATCACTTCCTGACGGTCACCGGCCTGCTCGCGATAGATCGGCATGCCCAGCAACGTGTCGATGACGGGGCCTGAGCGGTCCAGATCATCCAGCGTCTCGAACAGCGGCGCGATCGGCAGACGCACATCACCGCCGATCTCCTTCATCAACAGTGCCACCGCCAGCACATCGGAGGCCTGACCGGCCATCGAGATGATGTAGGTGCCCAGCGCCTCGCGATGCTCGCGCGCGATGACCTTGAAGGTATCCAGCACCTCGCGCGTGTCGGTGGAGCATTCCCAATGGCGCGGGATCAGCGGGCGACGGCCAGCCAACTCCTTGGTGAGGAAGTCACAGCGCTGCTGCTCGTCCCACTCGAAATAGCTGCCCAGCCCCAGCGTCTGACTCAGTTCGTCGAAGACCTGCGCGTGACGCGTGCTTTCCTGACGGATATCGAGCTTGGTCAGGGTGACACCGAAGCAGGCCACGCGGCGCAAGGTGTCGAGCAGTGCGCCGTTGGCGATGGTGTCCAGCCCCACATCGCACAGCGAGCGGTAGCAAGCCAGCAGCGGCGTATACAGCTGCTCGCGGGTCTCGATGATATCGACGCCTTCGTGGCGCTTGCCGTCCAGGCCCGCCTTGGCCCAGTCACGCGTGCTTTCCATGCGCAGGATCAGGCGGCGCAGGATCTCGCGATAGGGTTCGGCCACATCGCCGGCCTCGGCACGCAGGGCGGCCGTGCACTTCCACATCGACAGCTCCGACTTGAGCTGTTCGAGGTCGCGAAGGTAGAGGTCCGCCGCCATCCAGCGTCCCAGCAGCAACACGGTCCGTGTCACGCTGGCGGTGACATTGGGGTTGCCGTCGCGGTCACCACCCATCCAGGAGGCGAAGCAGATCGGTGCGGCATCCAGCGGCAGGCGCTCACCGGCGGCGTCCAGCGTCATCTCGTCAAGCTGACGGTGGAAGTCCGGCACCGCTTGCCACAGTGAGTTCTCGATGGTGGCAAAGCCCCACTTGGCCTCATCCACCGGCGTCGGACGCTCGTGGCGGATCTCGTCGGTGTGCCAGGCCTGACTGATCAGCTCGGTCAGGCGTGCACGCGCGAGGGTCGCCTGTTCCGGGCGATCACAGGCGCCTTCCATCTGGGTCAGACAGCCCTCGATGGCATCGTATTTCTGGATCAGGGTGCGGCGGATGACTTCCGTCGGGTGCGCCGTCAGCACCAGCTCGACACGCATCGCCGAGAGCTCCTCGACGATCTTCTGCGCACTGAAGCCACGCTCGCGAATGCGCGTGATCAGCTCGCCGAGGTCCGGCTGGCTGCCGGGACGATAATCCTCGACGCGCTTGAAGCGGCCACGGTAGTGCTGCTCGGCGATGTTGGAAAGATTCAGAAACTGGTTGAACGCCCGGGTGACCGGCAGTAGATCACCATCCGGCAGATCACGCAGATAGTCGATCAGCTCATGACGGGCGGCCTGATCGCCCTGCTGGCCCTGTTTGGCCAGGGCGCGGATGCGCTCGATGCGTGCGACGAAGTCATCGCCGAGGTCGGCCGCGATGGTCTGGCCGAGGTTGTCACCGAGAATACGCACGTTATCGCGCAACGATTCATGCAAGTCGTGACTCATGAAACCCTCCTTGGGAGTGACGGTGCTGCCGCGGTCATCTTCCCCTGTCACCAGGGGCACACAGTCAGATAGCTGACAACAGATTCCCTCATTGCGCAAAGACACCTGATGACAACCGGCTGAGGGAAGACACCGGCCTGGCGCTGGTGAAGACACTGGCGCGAAACGGAAAGACCCGCGGCGCAGCAGACCGGAAAGCAGGACAAGACTCGCGTCCTGATCGCTTCCCCTCAGCATACGACCGCGGGCCTCGGCTCCACAATCCGACTATCGCGTAAACTTACTACATTTTTCCAAATGCCCTTTTCCCAATACCCTGCGACGACGCTCCCTCACCGAACCAGCGGCGTCACCGGACGCGCTGCTGACGTCGCACCCTCGCCCTGTCGCGCCTGCTCAGCCGCACGTTCCTGGCGCTTGGCCTCATCCCAGTGCGCATCCATCTCGGCAAGCGAGGCCTCATCCAGCGTGCGCCCTTGCCCGGCGATCGCGGCTTCCACATGGCGGAAGCGTGATTCAAAGCGTGCATTGGTGGCGCGCAGCATCTGCTCCGGGTCCGCCTTGAGGGTGCGCGCGAGATTGACCACCGCGAACAGCAGATCCCCGACCTCCTCGCGCGCATGGGACGTATCACCCTCGGCCAGAGCTTCCTCGACTTCGCCGAGCTCCTCACGAATCTTGGCCAGCACGCCACTCGTGTCGGGCCAGTCAAAGCCCGAACGCGCGGCCTTCTTCGAGAGCTTGGCCGCCCGCGTCAGCGCCGGCAGGCCAAGTGGCACACCATCCAGCACGCTGTCGCCGGCAGTCTGGCTGGCAGGCGCGTCAGCGGACTCCTGCTGCTTGAGCGACTCCCACTGGGCGTTGAGCGAGCCTTCGTCGACCTCATGAGTAGCGATGCCCTCACGGCGCGACGCGAGGGTGCCATCCGGGAAGACATGTGGATGGCGGTGCAGCATCTTCTCGGTCAGCACATGGATCACGTCGTGGAAATCGAAGCGTTGCTGCTCACTGGCGATCTGGGCGTAGAAGACACCCTGAAACAGCAGGTCACCCAGTTCCGCCGGCAGCTCCTCGAGCACGCTGGCATCGGCCGCGGCGCGCTCGATGACATCGGCGACCTCATAGGCCTCCTCCAGGGTGTGCGGCACCAGACTCGCGTAATCCTGGCGGCTGTCCCACGGGCAGCCGTACTGCGGGTCACGCAGCACGGCCATCAGGGTCAGCAGGTCATCGAGGGTATAGCGCGTATCGACTGGCGTGGCCGTCTCTTCGCCAGGTTCCCGACTTTCAGCAGACTCCAGCCTCATGCCTTGTCGCCCCCGACCCGCAGGCGCTTGACGTCGATGATGTTGGGCAGCTGCTGGATGCGGGCGAACACGCGCCCCAGCACATCGAGATTCTCGACTTCCAGCGTGATCTTGAGCGTGGCGATGTTGTCGAGCTGATCGGTGCGCGTGTTCACCGACAGCACGTTGACCTTGTCGCCGCTCAGCACGTTGGTGACATCACGCAGCAGACCGGAGCGGTCCCAGGCCTGGATCTCGATATCGACCGGATACTGATTGCGCGAACGCTGACCCCAGTCGACATCGACGATGCGACGTGGCTCGTCCGAGCGCAGCTGGATCAGGTTCGGGCAGTCCTGACGGTGCACGGTCACGCCGCGCCCCTGGGTGATGAAACCGGCGATCTGATCGCCCGGTACCGGGTGACAGCAGTTGGCCATGGTGGTCTTCAGATTGCCGACCCCCAGCACCATGACAGCGTCGGGCTTTTCCTTGCCCTGCGGCTTGCGCTGGCGCAGCAGACGCTCGAGCTGCTCCTGATCATCGGTATCGCCGAACAGCTGCTGGGCCTGATGCAGTACCTGGCCGACGCGCAGATCGCCCGCGCCGATGGCGGCGTACATGTCATCACGCGTCGGGTAATTGACGGCGTTGGCCAGCTTGTCACGGTCGAGATTCTCCAGCGCCAGCCGCGAGAATTCCTTCTCGAGCAGCGCCTTGCCCTCATCGACGTTCTGATCACGTGCCTGCAGCTTGAACCAGGTCTGGATCTTGGCGCGGGCCCGCGAGGTGCGTACATAGCCCAGATTCGGGTTGAGCCAGTCACGGCTCGGGCCGCCCTTGGTGGCGGTCAGGATCTCGACCTGCTGGCCGGTCTTGAGCTTGTAGGTCAGCGGCACGATGCGCCCGTCGACCTTGGCACCCCGGCAGCGATGGCCGACCTCGGTGTGCACGCGGTAGGCGAAGTCGATCGGCGTCGCGATCTTGGGCAGGTCAATGACATGCCCTTCCGGCGTGAAGACATAGATGCGGTCCGGCGCGACGTCGGAGCTCAGCCCCTGACGGATCGCTTCCTGGCCGCCGTTCTCGCCGACTTCGTCCTGCCATTCGAGCACCTGACGCAACCAGGCGATCTTGTCCTCGTAGCTGCGGCTCTTGTGGCCGACATCGTGACCCTTGTAACGCCAGTGGGCACACACGCCCAGCTCCGCCTCCTCGTGCATGTCGAAGGTACGGATCTGGATCTCGATGACCTTGTTGCTCGGCCCCACCACCGCAGTGTGCAGTGACTGGTAGCCATTCTTCTTGGGGTTGGCGATGTAGTCGTCAAACTCATGCGGCACGTGGTGCCAGCGCGAGTGGACGATCCCCAGCGCCGTGTAGCAATCGCTGACGGTGCCGACCAGAATCCGTACCGCGCGCACGTCATACACCTGGGAGAAGGCGATGCGCTTGATCTTCATCTTCCGCCAGATGGAGTAGATGTGCTTGGCGCGGCCCGCGACATCGAAATGCTTGATGCCCTGCTCGCTCATCAGAGTGCGCATCTCGACCAGCAGGTCGGCGATGTAGTGCTCACGCTCCAGGCGCTTCTCGGACAGCTGCTTGGCGATGGTCTTGTATTCATCCTCCTCGCGGTAGCGGAAGGACAGGTCCTCCAGCTCCCACTTGAGCTGACCGATGCCCAGGCGGTGCGCCAGCGGCCCGTAGATATCGAAGACTTCGCTGGCCACGCGCATGCGCTTCTCGCGCGGGGCATCCTTGACGTGACGCAGGGCGACGGTACGTTCGGCGATCTTGATCAGCGCGATGCGCACGTCATCGATCATCGACACCAGCATCTTGCGCAGGTTGTCCTGCTGGTCATGCTGCGCCATGCCATGACTCGGCGCCTGCAGCTGACTGATGGCGGCCATGTTGAGCACGCCATCGATCAGGCGGGCCACTTCCTTGCCGAAATGCTTCTCGATGGCCTCAAGCCCCAGATGCCCTTCACGCACCGCGCGATAGAGCACGGCCGCGACCAGCGCCGGTTGGTCGAGCTTGAGTTCCGACAGGATGTCGGCCATCTCGAGACTGAAACGGAAACTGCGCAGCGGCTCGCGCCACGGCTTGTCACCGCGGGCGTCCGCCTCGCGCGCCACCTTGAGCGCCACTTCACAGGCCTGCACCATGACCTCGGCATTCACCGACGGGACTTCCTCGCGCAGTCGCGCGACCCACACCGGGATGTCCACACCACCGCTATCGGTCAGCGGCTGATCTTCGCGCACCTTGACCATGACCCTATGTCCTTGAATATCTTGCCATCTTGATGACAGTGCCCGAGGGCACCGCCTCAGTCTTCCGCCCGCTCCAGCAGCAACATCGATTCCAGATGTGCCGTGTGAACGAACATGTCCGCCATCAGGGCACGCGTGACGCGATAACCGGCGTCCTGCAACAGCCGTGCATCACGCATCAACGTGGTCGGGTCACAGGCGATGTACAGCACACGCTGCGGCACTCGGTTGACCCTCCCAGCATGCAGATCACGTGCCAGCTCCTCGCAGAGAGGCTGAGCGCCATCACGCGGCGGGTCTAGTACCAGAAGGTCGATACCCTCGAGTGACGGCAGGGCCTTGCTCAGATCCGCTCGACGTGCACTCACCTGCGCCAGTCCGTTGGCTTCGGCATTGACCATCAGCTGATCGACCATGCCCTGACTGCCCTCGATGCCCGTCACCTCACTGGCGCCGGCCGCGGCAGCCGCCAGGGTCAGGTTGCCGACCCCGGCGTAGAGGTCCATCACCTTGAGGCCACTGACGTCGCCCAGCCATTCGAAGGCGGTGTCGATCAGACGCTGATTGAGCGCCGCATTGACCTGCACGAAGTCGCCCGGCGAGAAGGCAAGACGCAGCGTCGTTGCGCCGATATTCAGCGAATACGCGGCGTTCGGCGTGCCCGACAGCCACTCCAGCACCACCGGATCACGCCCGACCCGCCAGCCGACCACCAGGCCGTGCTGCTCGGCGAAGGCCTGCCAGCGCTGCGCATCACGCGGCACCGCCTTGAGCTGGCGCACCACCACGATGACCTGCCCTTCCGCAGCGGTCAGCTCCAGATGGCCCAGACGCTTGGGTGCCTCGAGGCTTTCGATCAGCTCACGCAGCGGCGCGAGCAGGCGGTCCAGCTCCGGCACCAGCACGCTGCAGGTGGTGATATCGACCAGCTGGTTGCTGCCGCGTCCCCGGAAGCCGAACTGCAACTCACCGGCATCGGTCACGCGTACGCCGATACGCGCGCGACGGCGATAACGGCTTTCATCTTCGCCCAGCGGCTGAATCTCGGGCAGCGTCACGCCATTGCGTGTCGCATGTTCGCCCAGCACCTGCACCTTATGAGTGCGTTGTGCATCCAGCGCCATATGCTGCAGATCACAGCCGCCACAGCTGCCGAAATAGGCACAGGGCGGCGTCACGCGACTGTCAGCCGCGTTGTCACGTGCACGCACATGCGCCTCATTGAAGCGCTTGTGGGTGCGGTGGATGGCCAGCGTCACGCGCTCGCCGGGCAGGGCCTGATCGATGAACTGGGTCTTGCCGCTCTCGTCATGGGCGATGCCGCGCCCGTCATGGGCCAGGCGGTCGACCGTCAGCCATTGGCTGTCGGCGTCGCTGGCATTGCGGGTGCCACGACTGGCCACTTCCTTCTCGCGACGGGTCGGCTTGCGCGCCGGTCGCTTCTGTCCGAGCAGCGCCATCAGGAACGCTCCCCTGCGACGGCTTCATTGTGGGGCGTGTCCTGCTGAGTCATGTCGTCGTCCTGGGTATAGAGGCCTGTCGAGAGATAGCGGTCTCCCCGATCACAGACGATGAACACGATGACCGCATTCTCGACCTGCTCGGCGAGCTTGAGCGCGCCCGCCAGCGCACCGCCGGAGGAGACACCGGCCAGAATGCCTTCTTCGCGCGCCAGGCGGCGCATGCAGACTTCGGCTTCGTGCTGTCCGATATCCAGCGTGCGGTCGATGCGTGAGGCATCGAAGATCCGCGGCAGATACTCGGCAGGCCAGCGGCGGATACCCGCGATGCTCGCGCCCTCGGCAGGTTGCAGGCCGACGATCTCGATGGCCGGATTCTGCTCCTTCAGATAGCGCGAGGTGCCCATGATGGTGCCGGTGGTGCCCATCGAGGACACGAAGTGCGTGATGCGCCCATGAGTCTGCTGCCAGAGTTCCGGCCCGGTGGTGCGGTAATGCGACAGCGGATTGTCCTGGTTGGCGAACTGATCCAGCGCCTTGCCCTCGCCACGCGCGATCATCCCCTCGGCCAGGTCCCGTGCGTGCTCCATGCCATCGGCTTCGATCAGCGTGGCCCCGTAGGCGCCCATCGCCTGCTTGCGCTCGCTGGAGGCACTGGCCGGCATCACCAGCACCATGCGGTAGCCCTTGATGGCCGCCGTCATGGCCAGCGCGATACCGGTATTGCCGGAGGTCGCTTCGATCAGGGTATCGCCGGGAGAGATCTCGCCGCGCGCTTCCGCCTCCTGGAACATGGAAAGCGCCGGACGATCCTTGACCGAACCGGCGGGGTTGTGACCCTCCAGCTTGGCCAGCAGCACATTGTTGCGGCCCGCGCTGATGCGCGTCAGGCGCACCAGCGGCGTGTTGCCGACGACATCTGCAAGACTGGGATAATCGGACGCGCCAGGGGTGGCGTCACCGGGGGTTTCGCTGAGATGAGACATGAGAGGCAGACTCCAGAGACGCCGCGCCCGGACAGCCGAATGACAGCGGTCAGGCGCTGGCATCGGGACCAAGGACGAACGGGGGGCCGCGTCGGGGTGTAGATGATGCGCGCAGTATATCGCTCCCGCCCAGCCCTGTCAGGGCGCTCGCCATCGCTTCGCTCAAGAGCGCGAGGTATGCTTGCCGCTGATGCTCGTTCGCCCTTTGACGATGGATTGCCATGCTGCTTCGTACCCGATTCCAGCTTGCCCTCTTGCTGCTGCCCCTCGCCACCAGCCTGATGTTCAGCCTGTATGCGGTGGACCGCGAGATCAGCGGTGAGCGCCTGGCCATGATGGAGCGCCTGCAGGCCAGCATGCAGGCCATCATGCCGGGCATGGCCAACGCCGCCCTCGCCGCTGACGACCAGCGCCTGCACGAGCAGGCCCAGATGCTGATCGACCAGCGCGACGTGCGCGCCCTGACGCTGCGCACCGCCAACGGCGGCGCCCTGTTGCATCTCGGCCCTAGCCAGCGTCCGGAAACCAGCACGCTGGTCGAGAATCAGGCCTACCCCTCGGACCCGGACTCGCTGGTGATGGTGATGCCGGTCATCGACCCGTGGCGCGAGACGCAACGCGGCGAGCAGATGTCATGGCTGGTGCTGGAGGCCTCCGACACCCGCCTGGTGCTGCATCGCTACCAGCTGCTGGTCGGCTACGGGCTGGCCAATCTGGTCTTCGGGCTGGCGCTGCTGCTGCTGGCTTTCCATGGCTCGCGCCGCATGCTGCAGCCGCTGCATGAACTGGGCGAGGCCCTCACCTGTCTGGCGCGCGGCGAGACACACCGCCAGCTGCCGGTGGCAGGCAATGACGATCTCAGCGAGCTGGCCGAGAACTACAACCGCAGCGTCGAGCAGCTCAAGCGCGCCCGCGAGGATATGCAGGACCAGATCGAACAGACCACCCAGGACCTGCACGAGTCGATGGAAACCGTCGAGATCAAGAACATCGAGCTCGACATGGCGCGCCGCAAGGCGCTGGAAGCCAACCGCATCAAGTCGGAATTCCTGGCCAACATGAGCCATGAGATCCGCACGCCGCTCAACGGCATCATCGGCTTCAGCAACCTGCTGGGGCGCAGTGATCTGGACAACCGCCAGCGCGACTGGCTGGGCCACATGCAGAATGCCTCCTCGAGCCTGATGTCATTGATCAATGACATTCTCGACTTCTCCAAGATCGAAGCCGGCAAGCTCGAGCTCGAGAAGGTGCAGATGGACATCGAGCCGCTGATCGAGGAAGTGCTCGCCATGCATGCCCCGGAGGCCCATCGCAAGCATCTGCATCTGCTCGGGCTTGTCTATGACGACGTGCCGCAGCGCTTCGAGGGCGACCCGCTGCGCATCAAGCAGGTGGTGACGAATCTGGTCGCCAATGCCGTCAAGTTCACCGAGCGCGGCGAAGTCATCGTGCGCGTGATGGTGGATGACCTCTCCGGCAGCAACACCCGCCTCAAGATCGCGGTGGCAGACACCGGCATCGGCATGGACAGCGCCCAGCGCAATCGCCTGTTCCAGGCCTTCTCGCAGGGAGACCCGTCACGGGCACGCCAGTTCGGCGGCACCGGCCTTGGGCTGATGATCTCCAAGCGACTGGTCGAGCAGATGGGCGGCGAGATCCAGGTCGACAGCCTGCCCGGCCACGGCTCCACCTTCCTGTTCAGCGTGCCGGTGGCGGTCAGCAGCATCGAGGAGCGCCCGCGCGAAGTCGTGTTCGATCATCAACGCATCTGCCTGATCGAGCCGCACTCGGCCACCCGTCGCGCCCTGAGTTACCTGCTGACCCGCTGGTCACTGACGCTGGTCGGTATCGAAGAGCAGCCGGATCTGGTGGTGGTCGCGCTGGAGAGCCGCGACCTCAAGCGGCTGGATGAATGGGGCGCGCGCCTCAAGCATCTGCCGTGTCGCGTGCTGGGCCTGCTGAACGCGCCTCTGCCCGCCGACGCCGAGAACCTGCAGCAGTACGGCATCGACGAAGTGGTCAGCAAGCCGGTCACGCGCCTGCAGATGCGCCACAAGCTGGCCAATCTGCTGCATTCACCTCACCGCGACCCGACTCAGGCGCCACGCAGCGCCTCCTTCACTTCGTTCGAACCGGCCACACGCGAGCAGGACGCAAGCACGGCACCAGCCGCCAAGCCGATCGCTACGTCTGATGCGAGTACCAAGCCAGCCAGCGCGCCTGCCGCGAACGCCACGCCTGTCAAGACGCCACCGGCCGGCCCGCGGCCTGAGCTCACCGCCCAGCCTGCGAGTCAGGAAACGCCTGCGCAGCCTCGCAAGTGCGTGATGGTGGTCGACGACAACCCCTCCAACCGCCTGTTGGCCGAGGAGCTGTTGACCGACATGGGGCTGGACACCCTGGCCGCCCAGAGTGGCGAAGAGGCGCTGGCGCTGGCTCAGGAGCAGGTCGTGGATGCCGTCCTGATGGATATCCAGATGCCGGGCATGAACGGGCTGGAAGCCACCAAGGCACTACGGCATCAGCATCGCGAGGGCAACCGCCACCTGCCGGTGATCGCCCTCTCCGCCCATGCGCTGGCGCATGAACGGCGAGAGCTGCTGGCGGAAGGCATGGATGATTACCTGATCAAGCCCATCGACGAGGGCCTGCTGGCCAACCTGCTCAGCCGTCATCTGGGCATTTCGCTGAACCCGCCGCCGCAGGCCGCGCGGTCATCTAGCCAAACACGCAGCCCTGCCCGCAGCCAAGCGCGCAGTCCAGAACGCAACCAACCGCGCAGCCCTGCTCGCAGTCAGGCGACGACTGCCTTGCCGCCGGGAGTGAAAGACGCTGCCAGCCAGGCCGAGTCCTCGTCGCCAACAACGCCACTGCCCCGCTCTGCCGCGAAGAGTCAGCTCAGCCTGGAGCAGGACGCCGACCTGCCGGTGGTCGACATGGCGCTGGGCGTGGAGATGGCCGGTGGCCGCGAGGCCCTGGCTCTGGAGATGCTGGGGCTGTTGATCGAGAGCCTGCCGGAGAGCGAGGCCAGGATCCGCCGCGCCTGGCAGGCGCGTGACAACGAGGCGATGCTCGATGGCGTGCATTATCTCAACGGCGCCTGCCGCTACTGTGGCGTGCCGCGTCTGGCGCTGCTGGTGGAGGCACTGGAGACCCGCATCCGCGTCAGCGGCCTGTCGCAGCTGGAAGAGGGTGTCGATGCCCTGTTCGCGGCCATCGACAGCCTGATCCAGTGGTCGCACAGCGACGAGGCCAAGGCCTTGCTCGCCGCGCCGCTTGAACCGGCTAGCCCCGACGGTGAGACGCCTGAGACGCCGACAGCGTCCTCTGTCGAGACCTCTTCATCGTCCGCCACCGCGCCCTCGGACGCACCCGCTGAGTCCTCCGACACAGGCTCGCCACAGACAAGCAAGCCACAGACGAGCGAGCCCCGGTCCAAAAACCAGCCCTGAAAGACCAGCCCCGCACAAACGACAACGCCACCCGCTGCCGCAAGGCAGGGGTGGCGTTGTCGTTTCGAGCGCCGTGTTCAGAGACGCGATTCAGCGCCAGACCGAAGGAGGCTAACGCTCCAGCACCACGAAGGCGATGGCCTGATCACGCTCATCACTGATCGACAGGTGCAGATGGCGGATACCCGCCCGCGCGGTCAGGGCTTCCGCCTCGTCAGACAGCTTGAGCGAGGGCTTGCCCAGGGCGTCGTTGACCACCTGAATCTGGGTGAAGCGCATGCCCTGACGCAGGCCGGTGCCCAGTGCCTTGACAAAGGCTTCCTTGGCCGCGAAACGCTTGGCCAGAAAGGCCGCCGGCTGAGGGTGATCGGCAAAGCGCGCCAGCTCCTCTTCCCCCAGCAGTCGGCGCGCAAAGCGCTCGCCGTGGCGCGCCATGCCTGCCTCGAAGCGCTCGATACGCGCGATGTCCGTGCCTATACCGACGATCATCCGCAGCAGCCTGAGCCCTGCACATGCTCATGGTCATCACCATGTTCGTGGTCATGGTCATGATCGTGCGCATCCAGCGCGGCCATCAGGCCCGCTTCCTGGCCTGCGATACACAGACGCTTCATCTCGATGACGGCCTCCTTCAGGCCGACGAACATGGCGCGCGCGATGATCGCGTGACCGATGTTCAGCTCGTTGAGCCCGGAGATACCTGCGATCGCCTCGACGTTGTGATAGTTGAGGCCGTGACCGGCATTGACCACCAGCCCCAGCTCGTTGGCCAGTTCCGCGGCGGCCGCGATGCGCTCGAACTCGACACGCGCCGTCTCGCCCGTGGCATCGGCATAGGCGCCGGTATGCAGCTCGATGACCGGCGCACCGGCCTCGAAGGCGGCACGGATCTGCTCCGGCTCCGGGTCGATGAACAGCGAGACTTCACAGCCCGCCGCTGCCAGACGCTCGCAGGCGGCAGTGATGCGCGCCAGATCACCGGCGACATCCAGTCCGCCTTCGGTGGTCAGCTCTTCGCGCTTTTCCGGCACCAGACACACGTTGGCCGGCTGGACTTCCTCGGCCAGCGCCAGCATTTCTTCGCTGACGGCCATCTCGAGGTTCATGCGCGTGTTGAGCACCTCGGCCAGAATGCGCACGTCGCGCTCCTGGATGTGGCGACGGTCTTCACGCAGGTGCACGGTGATACCGTCGGCACCCGCCTCTTCCGCGACCAGCGCGGCCTGGACCGGGTCCGGATAGCGGGTACCACGCGCCTGACGCAGTGTGGCGATGTGGTCGATGTTGACCCCGAGCAGGATGCGCAGCGGATGCATGATCAGCTCCTAACGATGAACAAGAGAACAGGCATGGCGACGAGGGCCATGCCGAAGACAGGTCGCGCAATACTATCATGCGTCACGCCGCAGCCGGACAGTGTCGCCACGCCTGATGACGTCAGTCGGACTGACGACTCTGACGCCGCCTGGCCGTCAGCTGCATCATCAACTCGCGCGAACGCAGCGGACGGTCCCCCAGCAGCGGCGCCAGCGCACGTCGCGCCAGCCACAGGCTCTCGCGGGCAAGCCCTGCATGGCCCCAGTCTTCGCTGGCCAGCAACTTCAGGGCCCGCCCTTCGATGCCCGCCGCGCCTGGCGGCTGCGCCTGAAAGCGACGTTCACTGACCACATAGTCATAGCGCACATCCGGCATCAAGGGGCTGTCATCCAGGGCGCGAAACTGCGGCAGTTGCTCCAGCGCTTCCAGCAGGCTGTATTCGAGCCGCCTGAGCGCGGGTGCGCGTCTGGCGGGCAGTGCCACCTCATCCAATGTCAGCGAGTAGAGCGCGAACAGCTCCGGCACCGGCATTTCCACCGGCAGCGTGCGGGTCAAAAGCTCATTGGCGTAGAACCCGCACAGCAGTCCCTCGCCCGCCAGCAGACTGGCACTGCCGCCGGTCTCCATCAGGTTGAGAGTCTTGAGATCGCTCTCGCCACGCCAGGTGACATGCAAAGGCGTGAACGGCTGCAGTCGTGCACGCGCCTTGCTGCCCGGGCGCTGAACGCCACGCGCCACCGCGCGCACCCGTCCGTGTTCGAGGGTCAGCAATTCGATGATGGCACTGGTTTCACGGTAAGGCTTGCGATGCAGCAGGAAGGCCGGTTGCGGCGTCATCAGGCAGGCTCACGTCAGACGGTGGCTTGGCAAAAAAAGCTGGCAGAAGGACTGGCAGAGGGGCTGGCAAGAAACGAGACCGCCTGGGCAAGGCCAGGCGGTGCGCGGCAGAGGCCGCGAGAACATCGGATCAGCGACGGGCGGCACATGGCAGGTGCGACCCTCTCGGATCGCCACCGCCCTTCACCGCTCGCGCGACGTCGTCAGTCCTTGTCGTGGGTGTAACCCAGACTCTTCAGGGCACGCTCGTCATCCGACCAGCCACGCTTGACCTTGACCCACAGGTTCAGCATGACCTTGGCGTCGAAGGCACGCTCCATCTCGAGACGCGCTTCACGGCCGATGTTCTTGATGCGCTCACCGTTCTCGCCGATCAGGATCTTCTTCTGGCCCTGACGCTCGACCATCATCAGCGCGCTGATGTGCAGGGTGCCGCGCTGATCGGTCTTGAATTCCTCGATCTCGACGGTCATCTGGTAGGGCAGTTCGTCGCCCAGCTGACGCATCACCTTCTCGCGCACCAGCTCGGAGGCCAGGAAGCGAGAGCTCTTGTTGGTGATCTGGTCGTCCGCGAACATGTGCTCGCCCTGTGGCAGACGCTTCATCACGTTCTCGAGCAGCAGATCGATGTTGGTGCCGTTCTTGGCCGACATCGGAATGATGGCCGCGAAGTCACGACGCTCCTGCAGGCTCTGCAGCCACGGCGCGAGGGTGGTCTTGTCCTTGAGCCAATCGATCTTGTTGACCACCAGGATCACCGGCGCCTTCACGTGGGCCAGCTTCTCGAGCACGATCTGGTCTTCTTCCATCCAGCGGGTGCGGTCGACGATGAAGACGACGGCATCGACGTCACGCAGCGCCTGGGTGGCGGCCTGGTTCATGAAGCGGTTGATCGCCTTGTTGCGATCGCGCTGCATGATGTGGATCCCCGGGGTATCGACGAAGACGCACTGGGCGCCCTCTTCGGTGTGGATACCCATCACCTGGTGACGCGTGGTCTGCGGACGACGCGAGGTGATCGAGACCTTCTGGCCCAGGATGTGGTTCATCAGCGTCGACTTGCCGACATTCGGGCGACCGACGATGGCGACGAAGCCACAGCGGGTGTCCGGCAGCGGCTGATCGCTGACACCGGCGGCGGCCAGCATGCCCTCGAGGGCATCCGGCGTGCCGGCGACGTTATCAGTGGAGTGATCAGGGGCGTCGCCGCTCGGGGTGACGTTGTCTTCTGGGGTATGGCTCATGAGCGGCCTCCGCGGGCAGGTTCGAGCAGTTGCAGCGCGAACTCGGCCGCCTGCTGTTCAGCATGACGACGGCTGGAGCCGACGCCTGTGGTCTTGGTGTCGATCATCTCGACGTGGCAATCGACGCTGAAGGTCTGCGAATGCGCTTCGCCTTCGACGCTGGTCACCTCATAACGCGGCAGTGCCGCCTGACGCGATTGCAGGAATTCCTGCAGACGCGTCTTGGGGTCTTTCTGGGTGTCCTGAAGATTCAGCGCTTCAAGACGGGTGGCGTACCAGCGCAGCACGTGTTCACGCGCCACCTGCATGCCGGCGTCCAGATAGATGGCGCCGATCACGGCCTCCACGGCATCGGCCAGAATGGACTCGCGACGGTGACCGCCGCTTTTCATCTCGCCGGAGCCCAGACGCAGGTTCTCGCCGAGATTGAATTCACGCGCCAGCTCCGCGAGGGTCTGGCCCTTGACCAGGCGCGCACGCAGGCGTGACAGCTGGCCTTCACGGGCCTGGGGGAAGCGCAGGAACAGCGCTTCGGCGATCACGAAGTTGACGATGGAATCGCCAAGAAATTCGAGACGCTCATTGTTCTGGCCACCATAGCTTCGATGGGTCAGAGCCAGTTCCAGCAGGCTCGCATCCTCGAAGGTGTGGCCGATACGCTTTACAAAGGCATTCAGCGGGCTACTCACAGGTCTCCCTACTCTCTTTTTGTCGCTGACGCCCGCGGGCGTCCTGTCGAATGGTGCATCAGTCATGCTGGCTGATGCCTGTCGTCTTCGACATGTCTCGCGATGCCCGAAGCCTACGCGGCTTGAGGAGTTGCCGATTGCCACCATCCCAATCCGATATTCGTCAGCCGCGCTGCCCGCAAGCTTGTGGCCACGGGTCCGACATGATGAACAGCAGGTTGACATGGCAGGCACGACGCATCGTCCCATGTCGAAAATCCGCACTGATAAGGCCGGCGGGCCAATGTGGCCCTGCCAGACACGACCGGGCCGCCTCTCGGCGGCCCGGTCAATGCACTGATCAATGAATCAGGCGTACCGAGGAAAAGTCCAGGAACCCTTCTTTCCAGTGCATCCATACCGCCACCGCCTTGCCGACGATGTTCTCTTCCGGCACGAAGCCCCAGTAGCGGCTGTCGTTGGAGTGATCACGGTTGTCACCCATCACGAAGTACATGCCTTCCGGCACCCGGATCTCGCGCATCTGCGGGCCGGGGTCCCGAGGGTTATTGTAGATTTGATGGGCGTGTTTCCCCAGTGTCTCATCCAGCAGGTCTTCACCGGACTGTTCACTGGAGTTGCGCGCATTCAATGTCTTGTCGATGGCCTCACCATTCACGTAGAGCTGCTTGCCTTCGTAGCGAATGGTATCGCCCGGCAGGCCGACGACGCGCTTGATGAAGTTGGTGGACGGGTCCTCCGGGAAACGGAACACCATCACATCGCCACGCTCCGGCTCGCCGACTTCCAGCACCTTGGTGTCGACCACCGGCAGGCGCAGGCCATAGTCATACTTGTTGACCAGGATGAAGTCGCCGATCTTGAGCGTCGGCAGCATCGAGCCGGACGGAATCTGGAACGGCTCGAACGCGAAGGAGCGCACCACCAGCACCAGCAACAGTACCGGGAAGAAGGACTTGGCATAGTCCACCGGCCACGGGTCACGCGCCAGCTTCTCACGCGTGCCGGCGTCCAGTTCTCCTTCGACGGAGGCCTCGGCCTTGGCCACACGCGCCTTGCGCGCACTGCGCAGGGCAACCAGGTCTATCAACCACACCACGCCGGCTACCGCTACGGCAATCACCAATACAAGCGAGAAATCCATCGTTGTCCCTGTCTGCCCTGGGTCTTGGTGGCAAGCCGCCAGACGGCGGCCTGCCTCAGTCGTTCATCTTGAGCACGGCAAGGAAGGCGTCCTGGGGAATTTCCACCCGGCCGACCTGCTTCATGCGCTTCTTGCCCGCTTTCTGCTTCTCGAGCAGTTTCTTCTTGCGGCTGACGTCGCCGCCGTAACATTTGGCGGTCACGTTCTTGCGCAGCGCCTTGACGGTGGAGCGTGCCACGACCTGGCCACCGACGGCAGCCTGGATCGCCACGTCGAACATCTGACGCGGAATCAGCTCTTTCATCTTCTCGACCAGCAGACGGCCGCGGCCATGTGCGTGATCACGGTGGATGATCGCCGCCAGTGCATCGACGCGATCGCCGTTGATCAACACGTCCAGACGCACCAGCTTGGCCGCCTCGAAGCGCTCGAAGCTGTAATCCAGTGACGCATAGCCCTTGGAAATGGACTTGAGGCGATCGAAGAAGTCCATCACCACTTCCGCCATCGGCAGCTCATAGATCAGCTGGATCTGGCTACCCAGGAACTGCATGTCGAGCTGGACACCACGACGATTGACGCACTCGGTGATGACGTTGCCGACGTATTCCTGCGGCACGAGGATGGTAGCGCGGCAGATCGGCTCGCGCAGCTCATCGACGTTGGCCATGTCCGGAAGCTTGGACGGGTTGGACACCGGCAGCACATCGCCGTTGTCCATCAGCACCTCATAGATCACCGTCGGCGCGGTGGTCAGCAGATCGAGATTGTACTCGCGCTCCAGACGCTCCTGGATGATCTCCATGTGCAGGGTGCCGAGGAAGCCGACACGGAAACCGAAGCCCAGCGCGTCGGAGTTCTCCGGCTCGTAGTCCAGCGAGGCATCGTTGAGCGCCAGCTTCTGCAGCGCGTCTCGGAAGTCCTCGTAGTCATCGGAGCTGATCGGGAACATGCCGGCATAGACCTGCGGCTTGACCTTCTGGAAGCCAGGCAGACGCTCGACCTTGTCGGCGGTCTTGGTGTGCACGATGGTGTCACCCACCGGCGCGCCCATGATGTCCTTGATACCGGCGACGATGAAGCCGACCTCACCGGCGCGCAGCACGCCGGTTTCCTTGCGCTTGGGCGTGAAGATACCGATCGCGCCGGTTTCCCAGTCACGGCCGGTGGACTTCAGACGGATCTTCTCGCCCTTCTTCAGGGTACCGTCGAAGATACGCACCAGCGAGACGACGCCGAGGTAGTTGTCGAACCAGGAATCGATGATCAGCGCCTGCAGCGGTGCCTCCGGATCGCCCTTGGGCGGCGGAATGTCACGCACCAGACGCTCGAGCAGCGCTTCCATGCCCATGCCGGACTTGGCCGACACCTGACAGGCATCCGTCGCGTCCAGGCCGATGATCTCCTCGATCTCCTGGGAGACCTTTTCCGGGTCCGCCTGCGGCAGATCCATCTTGTTGAGGACCGGCAGCACCTCGAGGCCCTGCTCGATGGCGGTGTAGCAGTTGGCCACCGACTGGGCTTCGACACCCTGGCCGGCATCGACCACCAGCAGCGCCCCTTCACAGGCATACAGCGAGCGCGAGACTTCATAGGAGAAGTCGACGTGGCCCGGCGTATCGATGAAGTTCAGCTGATAGGTATTGCCATCGTCAGCGTGGTAGTCGAGGGTCACCGACTGCGCCTTGATGGTGATGCCGCGCTCACGCTCGATGTCCATCGAGTCAAGCACCTGCTCCTTGAGCTCACGGTCGCTCAAGCCTTCGCACAGCTGGATGATGCGGTCAGCCAGCGTGGACTTGCCGTGGTCAATGTGGGCGATGATTGAGAAGTTGCGGATATGCTTCAAGGACGGCGGCGTTACGCGTTCGGTCATGGATCACTGCTCTGTATTTGTGCCCGTCTCCGTGAAATCACACGGCCAACACGGGAGACGACGGAAATCGAATTGCACGCATTGTACAGTCCGACCACAAGCGATGATAGAAGGCGTTGCCTTTTGCGCCCCTCCGGGCCCTGTCACAACCCGCCTGAACCCGGGTGAACCGCAGGGCCGCCCGGCAGCAGACGGGGCGCACAGTCGCCCGTGCGCCCCGTCTGCTGCCGGAGTGACCGCCGTCCTGCCGGTGGCGGTCACCTTCTGTTGCCTGCGCGCTCGTCGCCCAGGTTCTTGACGCTTGCGTCAGGCGCTGGCTGGCTCACTTGTCGCTGTCGGCACGCATGCGCAGTGCGATGTACAGCGGGCGACCATTGCGCACCAGGCGCAGCGAGACCGGACGGTTGGTCGGCAGCTTGGCGACCACATCGCGCAGCGCCTGCACGCTGGTCAACGGCTGCTGATTGAGTTCGACCAGCACATCGCCAGCGCTGATGCCTGCCTCGGCAGCCACGCCCTGCGGGTCGACTTCCATCACGCGCACCCCGTGATCGAGGTTGAGCTCGTTCAAGCTGGCCTTGTCGAGCTCTGCCACCGCGACACCCAGCCCCTGCTTGTCGTCACTGGCCTTGCCGGCATGCGCCTGCTCACTGCCCGGCCAATGGCCAACCTTGGCAGTCAACGTCTGGCTCTTGCCATCGCGCAGGATGGAGAGCTTGAGCGAATCGCCCGGCGAGCTGGTGCCGACCATTCGCGGCAGGTACGCCGAGCTCTCGACCGCCTTGCCATCGACGGCGGTGATGATGTCGCCACTCTTGAGGCCAGCGGCGGCGGCAGGGCCGTCCGGATCAAGATCGGCGATCAGCGCACCGCGCGCACGGTCCAGTCCGAAGGATTCGGCCAGGTCCTTGGAGACCGGCTGAATGACGACGCCCAGCCAGCCGCGATCCACGCGCCCATCGGTCTTGAGCTTGTCGGCGACATCCATCGCCACATTGATCGGAATCGCGAAGCTCACGCCCATGAAGCCGCCGGAGCGGGTATAGATCTGGGAGTTGATGCCCACCACATCGCCATCGAGATCGAACAGCGGCCCACCGGAGTTGCCCGGATTGATCGCCACATCGGTCTGGATGAACGGCACATAGGCGTCCGACGGCAGGGTGCGATCGATGGCGCTGACGATACCGGCGGTGACGGAATGATCGAAGCCGAACGGTGAGCCTATCGCGGCCACCCATTCGCCGACTTCCAGCGCATCACTGTCGCCCATCGGCAAGGTCGGCAGGTCTTCCGCCTTGACCTTGAGCAGCGCGATATCGGTCTTCTTGTCCTCACCGACCACCTGCGCCTTGAGTTCGCGACGGTCGTTGAGGCGCACCATCACCTCATCGGCACCGTCGATGACATGGGCATTGGTCATGATGTAGCCATCATCGGAGATGATGAAGCCAGACCCGAGACTGGAGCGCTTCTCGACGCCCCCACGGCCCGGGCCAGGCAGCTGATCACCGAAGAAGCGCTTGAAGAATTCGGGCATCTCTTCGCCATTGGGCCCACGGAACACCGGCCCCGAGCTGCGCTGGATCTCGGTGGTGGTCGCGATATTGACCACCGCGGGCGCCGAGTCCTTGACCAGCTGGGTGAAGTCGGGCAATTCACGAGCCTGAACCAGCTGGGAGCCCATCAGGGCAGCCATGGCCAAGGCAGGTACCATCAGGCGGGAAAGGGATTTCATCAGTGCGGCTCCTGGTACGTCCTGTCATCACTTGTTATCAGGCGTGCAATCACGCAACTACTGACGATGGCAGCGTCACATCGCTGGCGGCGTCCTTCTCATTGACGTCGAAGCGTCGTTGAAGTTCAGCGATTGGTGCCGCGCTGGACGCAACCATGCGTCGCCAACATCCGACAGGTGCCGATGCCAGCCTGATGCAGACTGACGACGCCACCTGCCGACTACGCAAGTCACTCCCCCGATCTACCAAGAGAGTCGACTACCGCTAACACTTGAGCACGTCATCACTTGAGCACGTCATCACTTGAGCACGTCATCACTTGAGCACGACGACTACAGCGCCTTGATCGCCATCGCGTCCATGCCGAGACGACGCATCAAGCGCGGCCGGTAGAGTGCCTGCCGCTCAGGGCGCGCGGCATGCCAGCGCACGACCATCAGGCCCGCCGCCAACGAGAGCGCGAAGCCCAACGGCACCGCCAGGGTGCCAGCGCCCGCCAGCTGCTCGGCCACGATGCCACCCAGCATGCCGCTGACCAGCGGCAGGCCATACAGCAGACCCGCACTGCGCAGAAACGCCGACTCATCGATGCCGATCACCACCCGCTCACCCACCATCGGCAAGTCTTCGCCTGCCGGCACATGGATCAGC
The DNA here is from genome assembly GCF_018340035.1 of Cobetia sp. MC34. Lineage (NCBI taxonomy): Bacteria > Pseudomonadati > Pseudomonadota > Gammaproteobacteria > Oceanospirillales > Halomonadaceae > Cobetia > Cobetia sp. MC34. Next base: position 4,317 of record NZ_JADPPY010000039.1, on the reverse strand, counting down.
ACGCGATGCGGCTTGCGACGCGAAAACTGGCTCAGCAGGCCGCTGCCACAGCTACTGCGCGCATTGCAGGCACCACAGGTGGAGCGACGCTGGGTCTCGACCCAGACGCCTTCCTTGCCATGCCCCGTGACCTGCCCCTCTTCCTGCATCATCTTGCTGACTCCTGCAAAAACTCGCCGCGCACTGGCGACACATACGCGTAGAATAGCGTCATTCACGGCGGCACTTCACGCGCCTCAGGCCCGATAAGCGCCCACGATACCATCAACAGGAGCCCGCATGAGCGACGCACCCCCATCCACTTCCCGCCTGGACCCGCTGCACGGCGTCACCCTCAAGGCACTGCTGACCTGGCTGGTGGACCACTACGGCTTCGAGACCCTGGGCGAGCTGATTCCCATCAACTGCTTCCTCAGCGACCCGAGCATCAACTCGAGCCTCAAGTTCCTGCGCCGCACGCCCTGGGCACGCGCCAAGGTCGAGGCACTCTACATCCAGACGGCAGATCGCTATCTGCATGACTGAGGCCGAGCGTGGTCACACCGGCAAGTGACGGCGCTGGCCAGGCGCGACCAGGTCATGTGGGCGCAACCAGGACATACAGACAAGAAAAGAGGGGCAGCCATTGGCTGCCCCTCTTTTCTTGTCCATCCATGCTGCTTTCATCTGCCTTGGCAATGACGCCAGCGCAAGCCAGTCATCCAGAAAATGTTACTGGGCAACATCCTGCAGGCTGATCCACTCACTGCGCTCCGGCACCGGACCACGCGAGGAATGCTGGCTCAGGTAGGCCTCGAGCAGACGCCGCTGGGCGAGATCCGCCGCGGCGACATTGCTGGACGACATGCCGGAATCATAGCTGCCACTCTGCGGCGCCATGAACATCGGACGTGAGCTGGAGGGCGTCACGCCTACCTGCATCAAGCCGCTGTTGGCGCCGGGCTGCACCCACTGAGACGCCTCGGCGTTCACCGACGGCTGGCTGACCTGACGCACGGTGCCGCCCTGGATGGCTGAACCACCCTGGTTGACGGAAGAACCGCTGGCGAGCTCTGCACCGCTGTTCACGCCGCCGGGCACCCCATTGTCACCGCCATTGAAGACCTGCACGCCGGTGATCACCATCACCGCGACGCCTGCCGCGATGGCCGCGGAGCCGGCAAAGGAGAACAGGCTGCGGCGCTCGGCCACGGGCGGTGCACTCGCGGGAGCCTCGCGGGAGATCAGCTCGACCTCGGCGCTGACCGCCGACGCGATATCCAGAGTGAAGGTGCTTTCACGCTCGCGATGCATGGCACTGCGCGCCAGGTGATAGCGGCGCCAGGTGTCTGCAGCCTCAGGAGACTCATCGAGCCCCTTGAGGACACGACGCAGATCCAGCTCGTCACCCTCCGCATCCATCAGCGCGGACAGCGACTCCTTCACGGATTCGGTGGTCTTCAGATTCATGCGTAAATACCCTCACACTCGTCAGATTGAACGACGACTTCAATCTGCACTCCTGGCAACAAATGGCGTCATTCACCATGGCGGCTGATGGCCCGAGCGGGCCAACGGCAAACAGCGTTACTGCGCCGTGGAAGAGGAGCTTTCGTGCCCTGCCCCTCACCACTCACTTTCCAGCGCTCATGCACGCAGTCGCTGAGCTACATGACTACTGAACAGTAAGAACACGCGCCGCACGGATTGTTCCGCCATTCGTTCAGAAAACATTCACTTTAGCCGCAAGATTTCGCCAAGCCACTGAGTTGATTGAATTTAACCAACAAAATTTTTGTGGCTCTTCTCTCACAGGGGCGACGCAGAACAGCGACGTCACTCGATGGAAGACACCGCCGCGGCGGGACTGACCAGCCCCTGGATCGCCTTGTCGACCGCTTCACGTGCCCGGAAGATACGCGAACGCACCGTGCCCACCGGGCACTGCATCACCTCGGCGATATCCTCATAGGACAGGCCATCGAATTCACGCAGCGTGATGGCGGTGCGTAGATCTTCAGGCAGCTTCTCGATGGCCTCGAAGACGACCTTCTCCAGCTCATCACGCGCCATGGCGGCTTCCGGCGTCTCGATGTCCGACAGGCGACCGGACTGATCGACCACCTCGGCATCGCCGATATCCATGTCGGTGCCCGGCGGACGACGGCCCCGCGAGACCAGATGATTCTTGGCCGTATTGATGGCGATCCGGTACATCCAGGTATAGAAGGCGCTTTCGGCCCGGAAGTTGGGCAACGCACGATACGCCTTGATGAAGGCTTCCTGGGCGACATCCTGCACTTCTGAATGATCGTGTACGTAACGGCTGATCAGGCCGAGAATCTTGTGCTGATATTTCCTGACCAGCAGATCGAAGGCGCGGTTATCCCCTTTCTGGGCGCGCTCGACCAACTGCTGGTCCGTTTCATTGACACTCATTCACTCGCTCCCTCCGCGGGAGTGGAGGCACCGCTTGCGGACTCCACATCAGGAATCCCCGGGGCATCAGCACCTGACAGGAATTGCGACTCGCGCATGCGTTATCCGGCCCCTTTGATATTCGTTGTGATGGATGCGATGCCTGGCGCGGGGCGAAAAAGCGCCCGACGGCCCGCTGACGCGACCAAAATCAACGCACAGTGTTCCTGTTTATCATTTGTACGGCAAGACGCCATGCCGTCAAAGCCTCAGGTTTTGCGTGTTCACTCCCGCCATGACAGCGTTTGGCGACGCTGACACGTCAAAGCGTAACGATTTCTTTACGATTTACGCTTATCTTGATTCATACGAGCCTCAAGTCAGCGCCAGCCAGCTTGACAGTTGATTAAATTTGACCCAAGGACGCTGACAAGCCGGCATGCAGCAGATACCATGGACATCATTCAGTACGCACAACACGGATGGCGGGCGCGAAGACGCCCGTCTGACTCTGCTAGCAGCCATGCAGACCGCACACCGCTCAGGACACTGTCATGTCAGAACAACACGTCAACAACCTCAACGTCCTGTCACAGGACGTGCTGATCACCCCCGAAGCGCTCAAGCAGGACATCCCGCTGACCGCCAAGGCCGAAGAGACCGTCATCGAAGGCCGTCGCACCATCCAGCGCATTCTGGACGGTGAAGACCCGCGCCTGCTGGTCGTGGTCGGCCCCTGCTCCATCCATGACCTGGACGCCGCCCGTGACTACGCGCGCCGCCTGAAGGTGCTGGCCGAGGAAGTGAAGGACAGCCTCTACATCGTGATGCGCGTCTACTTCGAGAAGCCACGCACCACCGTCGGCTGGAAAGGCCTGATCAACGACCCGCACCTCAATGACACCTTCGAGATCGAGGAAGGCCTGCACATCGCGCGCGGCCTGCTGGTCGAACTGGCCGAAATGGGCCTGCCGCTGGCCACCGAAGCCCTCGACCCGATCTCCCCGCAGTACCTGCAGGACTGCATCAGCTGGTCTGCCATCGGCGCCCGCACCACCGAATCCCAGACTCACCGCGAGATGGCCTCTGGCCTGTCGTGCCCAGTCGGCTTCAAGAACGGCACCGACGGCTCGCTGGATGTCGCCGTCAATGCCCTGCAGTCCGTATCCCACGGCCACAACTTCCTGGGCATCAACCAGGCCGGTCAGGTCGCGATCATCCGCACGCGTGGCAACGCCTATGGCCATGTCGTGCTGCGTGGCGGCAACGGCAAGCCGAACTACGACAGCGTCAGCGTCGCGCTGGCCGAGCAGGAACTGGCCAAGGCCGGCGTCACCGCCAACCTGATGGTCGACTGCTCCCACGCCAACTCCAACAAGGACCCGGGCCTGCAGCCGCTGGTGCTGGAGAACGTCACCCAGCAGATTCTCGAGGGCAATCGCTCCATCATGGGTCTGATGGTCGAGTCGCACATCAACTGGGGCGCGCAGAAGATCAATGCCGACCGCAGCAAGATGGAATACGGCGTCTCCATCACCGATGCCTGCATCGACTGGGCCACCACCGAAGACACCTTCAAGACCATGGATGCCAAGCTCAAGGACGCGCTGCGCGCCCGCCTCGAGCAGCCTGCCGAAGCCTGACAGCATCAGACCGGCCGCATTGGATGAACGAAAAAGCCCCGCCGATTGGCGTAATGCCAGTCAGTTAACACTGACTGGCATTTTTCTTGGCCGGATACTTCTGCGGCCGGCGCCTGACCGATCGAGGATAAGACCGTTCGCGTCGTTCCTGTAAAACGAACGACGGTGCCATGTCCAGCATCGACTGAATCACGCCGGGCACACGTCCCGGCGAGACCCAGGGTAAAACCGTCAACTCCTTGATGATCCAGTGAGCGGCCTGATGGAAACTAAGCTG
>NZ_JADPPY010000038.1:0-34239 GCF_018340035.1 Cobetia sp. MC34 | reverse complement strand
ACATGGCACCGTCGTTCGTTTTACCGGAACGACGCGAACGGTCTTATCCTCGATCGGTCAGGCGCCGGCCGCAGAAGTATCCGGCCAAGAAAAATGCCAGTCAGTGTTAACTGACTGGCATTACCCCTGAGGGCGGCTTTTTCTTGGCGTGTGGCTGACAGGAAGAGAGGCGAGGCGCCTGGCTCAGACTTGCTCAGAATCAGTCCTGCTCCTCGATGATGGCGGTGCTGGCCTGCTCCGGTACGGCGCGGATGCGGCCATTGTCATCGAGCGCCACCATCACGTAGCAGGCTTCGGTCACCTTGGTCAGTGCGTGTTGATTGCGCTCCTGCGGCGGGCGGATCCAGACCTCGACGGCGAGCCTGATCGAACTGCGCCCGACCTCGGCCACCTGAGTGAAGATATTGACCACCGAGCCGATTCGCACCGGCGACAGAAAATCGAGGCCTTCGACGGCCACGGTGGCAGTGCGCCCGTGGGCGACGCGCCCGGCGGCCAGCTCACAGGCCTCGTCCATGCGGTGCATCAGCCAGCCGCCGCTGATGTCGCCATAGAGATTGGTGTCCTGGCGTTGGGCGATCAATTTGAGCGTCAGTGTGCCGTTCGGCGTCGGGATATCATCCAGAGCTTGCATGTCATGACTCGCTATCTTGTTGTTATAAAATGGTCATTTCTGCACCCTTGCGTCTGAAAAAGGTGCGTCTTTCTTGCACAGGGCACTTCTTTGTACAGGGCACTGCCTTGCACAGGGGGCCTTATACAGGGCACTTCGGCAATCGCCGAAAAAAGTCACCGGGTGCCATCGATAGCATCAGTGCGACGCAGGCCATAGCGGATGAGCCGCAGCGGCTTCATCTTCTCCTGTATCCTACTCCGGCGGACAAAGCACTGTCCTCACTGACAAGGGACTGTCAGGAGATTTTTTGCGCTGCAGCATGGAGTATCGTTACTCAACGCAGCAATGACGGATACTCGCTGTCTTTCGCCATGCTGCACGGGCCGCCTTGTTCCACCGTCGCCTGCCCGTCACCACGGGCGTGGCAAGCAGCGGCCAGCTCCGCATCGTCATCTTGTTCATTCTCTGGTGGGAAGTCGCCATGTCAGTTTCCGTCGGGTCGCTTGTCCGTTCAGGCTTTCGCGCCGTGTTCGCGTCGCGTCGCGGGTCATCCGTGTCCTCCTCATATGCGCCCTCCTCATGCGTGCCCTGCCTGCGCTCAGGGCTGCCGTCGTTGCGGCTGATGTCGCTTGCCTGCCTGCTGGGGCTCTCGACGCTCTCGGCTCCGGCACTGGCCGACAAGGTGCCCGAATATCGCCCGGTGTCCGGGGTGGTGGGCAACCTGACGGCGGTGGGCTCCGATACCCTGTCGGTGCTGGTGACACGCTGGGCTGCCCAGCTGCGCCGCTATCATCCGGGGGTGCGCGTGCAGCTGCAGGCCGCGGGCTCCTCGACGGCACCGCCGGCATTGATCGCCGGCACCACCCGCATCGGCCTGATGTCGCGCCCGATGAGCGACCAGGAGCGTCAGGACTTCACGCGGGAATTCGGCTATCCGCCGCTGGGCGTGCCCGTGGCACTGGATGCGATGGGCATCATCGTGCATCGCAGCAACCCGCTGGAGGAGATCAGCATCGCGCAGCTGGATGCCATCTTCTCCGCCACGCACAACTGTGGTGGCCAGGCGGCCAATCGCTGGGGCCAGCTCGGGCTGAGTGATGAGTGGAATGACCGCCAGATCACGCGCTTCGGGCGCAGTGCCACCTCGGGCACCTACGGCGCCTTCCGCCGTATCGCGCTGTGCGATGGTGACTTCCGCCTCGATGTCAGCGAACAGCCGGGCTCGGCCTCCATCATCGGTGCAGTAGGCTCCTCGCCCAATGGCATCGGCTATGCCAGCTTCAGCACCTCTTCGCCGCTGGTGAAACAGCTGTCCGTCAGCCGTGAGGCGGGTGGCCACGCTGTCTTCCCGAGCCGGGCCAGCATTCGCGATGGCCGCTATCCGCTGACCCGCGCGCTGTACATCTACGTCAATCGCGTGCCGGACGAGCCGCTCCCGGCGCTGGAGCAGGCCTTCCTGTCATTGATCATGTCGCGCCAGGGCCAGCAGGCCATCCTGCGCGGTGGCTATGTGCCGCTGCCGGAAAAGCAGCTGCTGCACTGGCGTCAGCAATTGGGGCTGGAGGATGTGGATGCCCTTTGATTCGCCTTTGTCATCTCTCTGTCATCACTTGGACATAATCTCGGTGCCATACCCGCTTCATGCGTCTGCGGAGTCGACACTCCAGGGCACAAATCCTTTCGTGGTGATATTTCATGTCGGCAGTTGATGCCTCCCGAATGCAGCGTCGTCGTCTGCGGCATGACCGTCTTGCCAGTCTGTGGCTGACAGCGGCCGGGCTGGGCGTGATGGTCATCGTCGTCGTGATGCTGGCCTATCTGGTCAGCGTGTCGTGGCCGCTGCTCAAGCCCGCCAGCGTCACGTCGCTTCCTCAGCAGGCGCTCGAACAGCAAGTGAGCGACCAGCAGATGCCTGCCGCTCAGACCGACCTTGACTGGCTGGCCGATCCTGACTGGCTGAGCGCCTTGCCTGATATGCCGCTTGCCGCGCGTGACGGGCTGCCTCCCGTGCTGGCCAGTGATGATTCGACGGCGGATTCGCGCACCTCGCCGCTGGCGGGTGTCTGGCTCGCGGATGATCGCCTGCAGGTGGTTCAGCAGTCCGCCGCGGGCGTGCGCCTGCGCAGCAGTGCCATCGAGGTACCCGCAGGGCTTGAGCGCCGCCAGGCAAGTCTGGTGCTCAGCCGTGACCAGCTGTGGCTGCGCATTCCGTACGAGGAGGGCGATGGCCTGTGGCTGGCGCGTCTGGCCTTGTCATCTCCACACGCCTCCGCAGGCGCGCTGGAGGACGATGCAGCAAGCCAGACGCCGCACTCCGAGTGGCAGCAGCAGTGGTTGCCGGGCACGGCCAGGCTGTCTTCGCAGCAGGGACGTCTGCTGGTCACCGCTGACCGCGATGGCTTCACCCAGTGGCAACTGAGCGAGGCCTCCACCGGGACCAAGCCGCTGGCGCGCAAGTTGGCACATCACGCTGTGAGCTCTTCTGGCTCCGCGTCATCGCCGGCGATCACCGCGATCAGCGTCCTGCGTGGCGGCAGAAGCCTGATCGTCGGGGACGCCGCCGGTGGCCTGACCCATTACCTGTTGCCGGCGCACGCGCAGCCGCTGGTCAAGGCCGGCGTCTTTGACAGTGGCCTGTCGGCGCCGGTGGTGACGATGGCTCCCGCCCACCACAGCCTCGGCTTTGCCGCGCTGGACGCCAACGGCTGCCTTGGCCTCTATCTGGCCACCAGCGAGCGTCGCCGTCAGGTGCTGGACTGGCTGGATGCCGCCCGGGTCGCGGCTGGCGTGGCGCTGGAATTTGACAATGATGACCGCCGCTTGCTGGCATCGGCGTCCCGGGAGACAAGGCTGCCCGGCAAGCTCGCTCAGGACGCGCCGCTGGGGGCGCTCGGCAAGGCCTATGCGGGGCTTGCGATACACGACCCGCATCAGGCCGTCGGGCTCGATGCCATCTTCGGCAAGGTCTGGTATGAGGGGCGCGCAGCGCCGGAGTGGATCTGGCAGCTGGAGAGCACCGGTACCCACGAACCCCGTCTGTCGCTGGTGCCCATCATGTGGGGCACGCTCAAGGCGGCGCTGGTCGGGCTGCTGTTTGCCGTGCCGTTGGGGCTCGGCTGTGCCATCCATGTCGCCTGCTTCATGGCGCCGCGCCAGCGTTCCCGCATCAAGCCGCTGCTGGAGATGATGGAGGCGCTGCCGACCGTGGTGATCGGCTTCATCGCCGCCCTGGTGGTCGCGCCCTTCGTCGAGCGTGAGCTGATGGCGGTGTTGCTGGGGCTGGTTCTGATCCCGCTGGGCACCATGGTGGCCGGCTTCCTGTGGACCCTGTCGCCGCGCGTATGGCGCAATCTGCTGCCGGAAAACATGGCGGCCTTCGGGCTGTTGCCGCTGCTGTTCGTGCTGCTGTGGCTGGATGTGACCATCGCCGGCCAGGTCGAGCAGTGGTGGTTCGACGGCGACCTCCGTCAGTGGCTGTTCAGCCACTACGGCATCGATTACGCCCAGCGCAATACCCTGGTGACCGGCATGGCGCTGGGGCTGGCGGTGATGCCGACCCTGTTCACGCTCAGCGAGGATGCCCTCTCGTCGGTGCCGCGCGGTCTGGCCGCAGGCTCCGCGGCGCTTGGCGCGACGCCATGGCAGAGTCTGCGCCGCGTCATCCTGCCTGCCGCCGCCGTCGGCCTGTTCTCGGCGATGATGATCGGCATGGGGCGCGCCGTCGGTGAGACGATGATCGTGCTGATGGTGGCCGGCAATACGCCGCTGGTGGATGCCAGCCTGTTCGAGGGCCTGCGCTCACTGGCCGCGACCCTGGCCATCGAGCTGCCGGAGGCCGAGGTCGGCAGCAGCCACTACCGCTTGCTGTTCCTCGCTGCCCTGGCATTGTTCGTCTTCACCTTCGTGGTCAATACGCTGGCGGAAGTGCTGCGACAGCGCTTCACGCCACCCAATCAGGGGAGCTGGGGATGAGTCACCCTGACACGAATCGCGCCAGCTCCTCATTGCTGCGCCCGCGCGAGCCGCTGGTCGGGCGCCTGCAGCGCTACTGGCGCGACGGCGGCCCGTGGGGCTGGCTGAATGCCATGGCGGTCAGTGTCTCGCTGGTACTGGTGCTGGGCCTGCTCAGCCTGCTGGTGGTGGGCTCCTTCAGTCACTTCTGGCCCTCACGGCTGGTCGAGGTGGAGCTGACGGCACAGCCGGGCCAGAGTCCCACGGCCCTGACCACCACGCGCGGTGAGCCGGCGGCCGACAATCGCCATCTGCTCGGCGAGCTGATGCACGAGGAGATGCGCCGTGTCGCCTTGGGCGAGGGGGATGACGCTCGCCAGCAATGGTGGTTGCTGCAGACATCCTCGCGTGACGGGGCCGCGGCCAGCTGGCAGTGGCTGCCGGAGACGCTGCTCGACAGGATGACCTTCCCCAGCCAGGCGCTGATGCTGGAAATGCGCGACGGCCGCACTCTCTACGGCATGCCACGGGCGCTGAGTGACCCGATGACGGGGGAGATGGACCACACGCCCGATGTCGGCGACGGGCCTGCACGGCCCTTGTCCGAGGACGCCGAGCCACTGTTTTCCCGCCTGAAGATGATCGAGAGCGAGCGCCGTCAGCTGCAAGCGCTACGCCTGGACAGTGAAGTCTTGAGCAGTCGCTATCAGGCGTTGCAGCAGTCGCTCGAATCCCGGCGCAGCGCCACTGCTGACGGTGCAGCGGCGCAGACTCATGAGGATGCTGAGCTCGAGCAGGAGATGCAGGAGGAGTTGGAAGAGGTGCGCAGCGCCTTCATCGAGCGTGAAGGTCAGCTGAGTGCCCTGCGTGATGCCCTGGCGGGCGGTCAGTTGCTGCTGGGCGGCAATGGCGGCTACGAAGGCCGCATCGCGCTCGATGATATCCGCAATGCCTGGCGGCCCAATGCGATGGGCTTCAGCGGCCGGCTGATGATGACGTTCAAGCGTTTCCGCGACTTCGTGGCCGGCGCGCCTACCGAGGGCTTCGGTGGCGTCTGGCCCGCCATCTTCGGCACCGTACTGATGGTGGTGCTGATGTCGATCATGGTGATGCCCTTCGGCGTGATGGCGGCGCTCTATCTGCACGAGGTGGCCCATCAGGGGCGCCTGACGCGCCTGACGCGCATCGCGCTGCGCAACCTGGCCGGGGTGCCCTCCATCGTCTACGGCGTGTTCGGTCTCGGCTTCTTCGTCTATGGGCTGGGCGCCGGAATTGACGAGCTGTTCTATTCCGAGCGGCTGCCGACGCCGACCTTCGGGACCGGCGGCATTCTGTGGGCCTCGCTGACGCTGGCCCTGCTGACCTTGCCGGTGGTGATCGTCGCTACGGAAGAGGGGCTGGCGCGCGTGCCGCGTCGTCTGCGCGAAGGCGCGCTGGCGCTGGGGGCGACACGTCTGGAAACGCTCAAGCGCGTGGTGATTCCGGCGGCCTCGCCGGCGCTGATGACGGGGCTGATTCTGGCCGTGGCGCGTGCGGCGGGTGAAGTCGCGCCGCTGATGCTGGTCGGAGTGGTCAAGCTGGCCCCGGACCTGCCGCTGGATGACAGCTTCCCGTGGCTGCATCTGGACCGCAAATTCATGCATCTGGGGCATCAGGTCTATGATCTGGCCTTCCAGAGCAGCGATGCCTTCAGCAGTCGGCCGCTGGTCTACGCGACCGCGCTGGTGCTGGTGGTCGTGATTCTATGCCTCAATCTGAGTGCCATTCGCCTGCGTCACATGCTGGCACAACGTTACAAGGGAGCCACCGAATGAGGCGTGACTCTGAACAGCCCAAGCCCCAGTTGTTTCTTCAGGAGACGCCTGCGCGGCCGGCTGAGGACATCTGCCTGGAAACCCGCCACCTGAGCCTCGATTATCAGGCACGTGTCGGCAAGGAGAACCAGACGCGACGCGCACTGGAGGATGTCAGCCTGCAGATCGCACGCAAGCGCGTGACGGCCTTCATCGGCCCTTCCGGCTGCGGCAAGTCGAGTCTGTTGCGTACCTTCAATCGCATGACCGATCTCGACGAACAGTCACGTCTTTCCGGCAAGGTGCTGCTCGAGGGCGAGGACATTCATGCGCGCGGCGTGGACGTGCCGATGCTGCGCCGCCGGATCGGCATGGTCTTCCAGACGCCCAATCCCTTTCCGATGTCGGTCTACGAGAACGTGGCCTTCGGGCTGCGGCTGGTCGGCGAGAATGACAAGCGCCACCTCGATGACAAGGTCGAATCCTGCCTGCGCTCCGCGGCGCTGTGGGAAGAAGTGAAGGACCGCCTGCACGACAGCGCGCTGGGGCTCTCGGGTGGCCAGCAACAGCGGCTGGTGATTGCGCGGACGCTGGCGGTCGAGCCGGAGGTGCTGCTGCTGGATGAACCGGCCTCGGCGCTGGACCCCATCTCGACGCTCAAGATCGAGGAGCTGATCCGTTCGCTGCGCTCGCGTCTGACGCTGATCATCGTCACGCACAACATGCAGCAGGCCGCGCGGGTCTCAGACGATACCGCCTTCCTGCATGAGGGCCGCCTGGTGGAATTCGCCCCGACCGATCAGCTGTTCACCAACCCGCGGCGCCGCCAGACGGAAGACTACATCACGGGGCGTTTCGGTTAGCGCTCTCATGCGCGAACGTGCAGCCAGGTAGCCTTTTCGCCCTGATATTGCTGACGATGGCGGCCAGATACCGCCTTTGCGCCATGGGTGAAACATAACTGCAATCAAGTGTCGGCATGCTGAGGGGGAGCCCGCTGTGTCAGTCAGTAGTGGGCCATACTTGTCACGTCATTCATGTCACGCCCCCTGACTCGGTGGGCGACTTTCCGGGAGAGGGAAATGGATATCACCAGCGATTCGCACGGCAAGCATATCTCAGAGCAGTTCAATCACGAGCTGGATGCACTGAAGACACACCTGCTGGCCATGGGCGGACTGGTAGAGAAGCAGCTGCAGGATGCCGTCACGGCATTGCTGGAAGGCGACAGTGAAACCGCCACGCGGGTGCGCGACAACGACAAGGCTGTCAACGACATGCAGCTCAAGATCGATGACGAGTGCACCCGGGTGCTGGCCCGCCGTCAGCCGGCGGCCTCCGACCTGCGCCTGGTGCTGGCCGTCATCCGCGCCACCTCCGATCTCGAGCGTATCGGTGATGAATCGAGCAAGATCGCACGCAATGCCATCTCGCTGGTCGAGAACGGCCAGAGCCCGCGCGGCATGGTCGAGGTGCGTCACCTCAGCCAGCACGTGCGCAGCATGGTGCGTGATTCCCTGACGGCCTTCGCGCGCTTCGATACCGACCTTGCCCTCAAGGTACTGCGTGAAGACGCCTCGGTGGATCTGGAATATCAGAGCGCGATGCGCTCGCTGATGACCTTCATGATGGAAGACGCGCGCCAGATCACGCCGGTGCTCAACGTGATGTGGATTCTGCGTGCGCTGGAGCGCATCGGTGACCACGCCGACAACCTGGCCGAGTACGTCATCTTCCTGGTCAAGGGCGTGGACGTGCGTCACACCGATACCCATGACCTGAAGCCGCAGGACCTGGACAAGAAGTGAGCTGACGCGCTTCCCTGCCCCTGTGTCGCCTCTTTCGCCCCGCTCCTGCTTACCGGCAGGTCGCGGGGCGATTGCGTCGTGGGAGCGCGAGCGGTGTCAGGCGGCCGACAGCTGCGCCGCGCAGGCGGGAGTGCTAGGGTGTGGCTCCGGCCAGCCCGCTGGCTGGCCGGTTCTTTTGAGATGACGAGGACGTCGCATGATTGATGCCGTATCGGCGCTGGTCCGCGGGACCCGCATGGTCTATACCCCCGGGCTGCGCCGCTTCGTATTCGTACCGCTGGCGATCAACCTGGTGCTCTACAGCATCACGCTGTGGGTGTTGTTCAACCAGTTCGGTGGCTGGATCGATTACTGGATGCTCAAGGTACCGGCGTGGCTGGACTGGCTCAGCTGGTTGATCTGGCCGGTGCTGGTAGTGAGTCTGTTGCTGGTGGTGTTCTTCACCTTCAGCCTGGTGACCAACCTGATCGCCGCGCCCTTCTACGGCATTCTGGCCGAGAAGGTCGAGCATCGTCTGGATGGCACCCTGATCGATGATGACCGTGGCCTGATGAAGATCGGCGTCGACTCGCTGGGGCGTGAAATGGCCAAGCTGGGCTACTTCATCCCGCGCATGATCGCGCTGTTCATCATCGGCTTCATCCCGGGTCTGAACCTGCTCTCGCCGCTGTTGTGGGGGCTGTTCTCGGCCTGGAGCATGTCGATCCAGTATCTCGACTACCCGATGGACAACCATCAGGTCAGCTTCGGCGACATGAAGCAGCGCCTCAAGGCGCGCTGGTGGCCCTCACTAACCTTCGGCGCCGCGGTGTTCGTCATGACGCTGGTGCCGCTGGCCAATCTGCTGTTCATCCCGGGCGCCGTCGCCGGGGCGGTACTGATGTGGCAGAGCCACTACCGTCAGTTGCCGGCGCCGCGTCGTTGAGACAGCCTGTCGCAGAGATGGCTTGTCGCTGAACTGACTCGTCGCTAAGTTGGCACGTCGCTGAAATAGCCGCAGCGTCGTCTGATTGACCAAACGAAACGCCCCGCAGTCGCCTCCTTTCGAGGTGGCCGCGGGGCGTTCTGCGTTGGGCTGGCGTCCGGGGCAAATCATCACTGAATCAGCCCATTACTGGGCTAGCGCACTGCTGGCCTGGGGAGCGCTCGCCTGACAGGCGCGCTCGTCGGGGAAGTGACAGCGGAAGCGCGCACCCTCGCCGGGGTGGCTGTCGATCTCCAGATGGCCCTGATGACGAATCAGCACATGCTTGACGATGGCAAGCCCGAGGCCGGTGCCTCCCGTGGCGGTGCTGCGGCCCTTGTCGATGCGGTAGAAGCGCTCGGTCAGGCGCGGCAGGTGCACCGGGTCGATCCCGTCCCCGTCATCTTCCACCTCGACCAGCAGGCCCTGGTCATCCGCCTTCCAGCGCAGGGTGATATGGCAGTCTTCGGGGGTGTAGCGCACCGCATTGAAGACCAGATTCGAGATCGCGCTGCGCAGTTCCTGCTCCTCACCGCGCAGTGACAGGCTGGCATCGGCCTCGATGGAGAAGGTGTGGCGCCCCTGGGACAGGCCTTCGGCGTCGTCGCGGATATGGCCGAGCAGGGCGCTCATGTCGATGCAGCGACCATTGTCGGACAGCTCGTCGGTTTCCAGGCGTGACAGGGTCAGCAGGTCCTCGACCAGGTGCTGCATGCGGTCGGTCTGGCTCTGCATTTGGCCCAGTCCACGCTGCCAGCGCGGTGGCAGGTCATCGGCGTAATCGGAGTAGGTCTCGAGATAGCCGGCCAGTACCGTCAGCGGCGTGCGCAGCTCATGGGAGACATTGGCCACGAAGTCGCGGCGCATCTCTTCAAGACGATAGAGGCGGGTGACGTCACGCAGCATGACCAGACGCTCGTTGTCACCGAACAGGGTGATGGAGATCTGCAGCGTCAGGTTGTCAGACAGCGGCGACTGGAGCGTCAGCGGCTCGCGGTAGGCCAGCCGATTGAAGTAGTCGATGAAGACGGGGTCACGCAGATAGTTGGTGATGTGCTGACCGCGGTCGTGGCTGGCCTTGAGACCGACCAGCTGCTCGGCAGCGCTGTTCCACCATTCCATGTCACCGTGGTTGTCCAGCATCACCAGGCCGTCGCGCATGGCCTCGGAGGATTCCTGGATACGGTTGAGGATGCTGCGCAGTCGCTCCTGAGCCTGACGCTGGCCCTTCTGGTAGCGGTAGAGACGATCGAGCAGGTCTCCCCAGACGCCATCGCCGGGCGGCGGCTCTTCATGGGGATTGGTGATCAGCCAGGTGTAGAGGCTCTTCAAGTGCTTGAGATGGACGAACAGATACAGCGAAAGACCCAGCGCCAGGCCCCAGCCCAGATGGCCCAGCAGGCCACCGATCAGGCCGAAGCCACCGGCAAGGTAGCCGAGGCGCCATAGCTCGTTGGTCCAATAGCGCATGAATCCCTCAGGCCTGAGCGCTGAAGCGGTAACCGGTGCCGCGGACGGTCTGGATCAGATGCTGATGGCCTGTGCCCAGCGCCTTGCGCAGGCGACGGATGTGCACGTCCACGGTGCGCTCCTCGACATAGACGTTGCCGCCCCATACCTGATCGAGCAGCTGGCTGCGCGTGTAGGCACGCTCCTGATGCGTCATGAAGAACTGCAGCAGGCGATATTCGGTCGGGCCGACATCCAGCGAGTTGCCGTGGGCGGTGACGCGGTGGCTGGCCGGGTCGAGCATCAGGCCTTCGACTTCCACCGCCTCCTCGACTCCCTTGGGAGTGGTGCGACGCAGCACGGCCTTGAGACGGGCGACCAGCTCGCGCGGCGAGAATGGCTTGGTGATGTAGTCGTCGGCACCGGCTTCCAGGCCTTGAATCTTGTTGTCTTCCTCGCCCTTGGCGGTCAACAGGATGATCGGCAGCTCCGAGGTGGTCTCGTCACGCTTGAGACGCCGCGCGAGCTCCAGGCCACTGGTGCCCGGCATCATCCAGTCCAGCAACAGCAGATCGGGCTTTTCATCGACGACGATGGCGTGGGCGTCCTGGGCATTGTCTGCCTCCAGCACGCGGTAATCCGCCATTTCGAGGGCAACGGCGATCATCTCGCGAATCGAGGATTCATCGTCGACAATCAGTACGGTCTTGGAGCTCATCGCTAGATCCCATGCAGCAGTCGGCGCACGCGCCAGAATGACAAGTCGATGACGATTACAACCCGCTTATATGACAACGAGATGACAACTGCCAGCATGGCAGCTTGCACGCAAGCCTGCCAGCCACCTTGGAGGCGCGGCAGGCAGGCATGAACCGTGGGCTGGGGAGCAACAGAGGGCTGGGGTTGCTTTAAATTAAATAATACTAATGTTTATACAGGAGTCAGCTCATCGGCCAGGTCGCCAGGGCGATACCGGCGAAGATCAGCAGACCCGTCCAATGATTGTTGAGGAACGCCTGGAAGCAGGGCGCACGCTCACGCTCACGGATCAGACGTTGCTGCCAGACGAAGGTGACGGCGGCGGCGGCCAGCCCCAGCCAGTAGAAGATGCCCAGCGTCAGGTGCAGGCCGATGCCGATCAACACCGCCAGCATGCCCAGCTGCAACAGGCCGATCATCAGCTTGTCGGCACGCCCGAACAGCACGGCGGTGGACTTGATGCCCACCTTGAGGTCGTCGTTGCGATCGACCATCGCGTAGGCGGTGTCGTAGGCCACCGTCCACATCAGGTTGGCCGCGAACAGCCACCAGCCGTAGGTCGGTACCTCCTCCAGCGTCGCGGCGAAGGCCATCGGAATCGCCCAGCCGAAGGCGGCGCCCAGCACCACCTGGGGCAGATGATGGAAGCGCTTCATGAACGGATAGCTGGCCGCCAGCAGCACGGCGACGATCGACAGCAGCACCGTGGTCAGGTTGGTGAAGCACACCAGCACGAAGGCGGCCGCGACCAGCCCCCCGAACAGCGTCAGCGCTTCGCGCTCCGAAATGCGACCCGAGGTCAGCGGCCGGTCACGCGTGCGCTCGACATGCTTGTCCCAATGGCGGTCGGCGTAGTCGTTGATCACGCAGCCGGCGGCGCGCATCAGATAGACCCCGGCGATGAAGATCAGCAGGGTCGTGCGCTCGGGAATGCCATCTGCCGCCAGCCACAGTGCCCACAGAGTCGGCCACATCAGCAGCCAGGTGCCGATGGGGCGGTCCAGCCGTGTCACGGCGAGGTAGTCGGCCAGTCTGGAAGGACGCGAAGCGGCGGAAGTGGATGACGCGGTCATCGGGGCTCCTGGGCGGGTGGTAGTGGGCAAGGGAAGAGAGAGAAACGAGGCCAGTCGGCCGCAAGGCTCAGGGCAGCTGCAGCGCGTGCTGGAAGGCCGGTGTGAAGCCCTCCTGCACCAGCACCTTGAAGCGACCGTGCGAGAACATCGAGCGGCGCATCCACAGGCTGGTGGTGCGGGCCAGCGGTCTGGGGCTCGAAAGCACCAGCGGGGCACGGCTGACATCGATGGCGCTGCGGGTCAGGTCGGGCTGGCGAAACAGCCAATGGCCCAGCGAGCGCTCGCCCAGCGTCGAAAGGCGATGACCGTGGGCCAGGTCCAGCGCCGCCAGCGAGCGTGCGATCACCCATGGCGTATCGCCATGACAGAGTGCCACTTCGCGTCGCCAGACATGCCGGCGTGGGCCGATG
The DNA here is from genome assembly GCF_018340035.1 of Cobetia sp. MC34. Taxonomy (NCBI): domain Bacteria; kingdom Pseudomonadati; phylum Pseudomonadota; class Gammaproteobacteria; order Oceanospirillales; family Halomonadaceae; genus Cobetia; species Cobetia sp. MC34. Next base: position 21,416 of record NZ_JADPPY010000038.1, on the reverse strand, counting down.
CCCAGCAGGCGCGCCTCATCCAGCCGCGCGGGGCCGGTGTCCTGCAGCAGCAGGCGCACGCGCAGGCCCTGAATGGGCTGGCCATCGCGTTCATCCTGCTGTTGCATGGCGCTTGCAAGACGCTGGGTCAGCGAGTCCGTCGAGGAGAGCCACGCCCACCAGCCGGCCGGCATGACACCCTGCAGCGCGGCAGCCGGCTGCCAATGACGGCGCACCGCCGCCGAAGCAACGGGTGCGGTGCGCGTGGGCGAAGGCCAGCGAGGCGCAGGCTGGCATAGGGTCTCGGTTGACGGATGAGGCGCCTCACAGGTGGAGGTCTGTGGCGTGAGCGCTGCGCGATGAGGCTCGCCTGCTGGGCATCGGACCACGGTGAATTCCCTGTCAGGATGACGAAATGGCGAGTCTAGCATGGCCGGGCGGCAAGGCCTTCCGCTCAGGCATGCCTGCACTGCTGGCGGGCTGGTATGCTGGGCGCATTCATCGGCGTTCATGACGGACGCTGCTGGCGCTCTTTCATCAGCGCTTCCCTCGGATCGATCTCAGGAGATGGTGCCATGCGCGACCCTCGCACCCTTGTCATCATTGGTACCGGCATGGCGGGCATTGGTCTGGCGCGCGCGCTGCGTGCGCGTGACAAGGACAGCCGGCTGATCCTCATCAGCCAGGACAGCGGCCACGATTACGCCAAGCCGATGCTGTCCACCGCCTTCGCCAAGAAGATGTCGGCCACCGACCTGTCGCGTCAGGCGCCGGTGGCGCTGGTGGACGAGCTGAATGCCGAGCTGCGTACCCATCAACGCGTCACTGCCATCGATGGTGATGCCCGCCAGCTATGGCTGGGCGAGGAGTGCCTGGCCTATGACGAGCTGGTGCTGGCACTCGGCGCCGCGCCGCGTCGTCCCTTCCCCGTCGCCGCGGAAGTGGCCTCACGCGTGCAGAGCATCAATGACCTCGACGACTATGCGGCCTTCTGCGCGACGCTGGCGAAGGCCCGCGAGCGCGGGGAAGACGGGCACGTGGTGATTGTCGGTGCCGGACTGGTCGGCTGTGAATACGCCAATGATCTGACGGCCGCCGGCCACCGCGTCACGCTGGTCGCGCCTGAGGAAACTCCGCTGGATGGGTTGCTGCCGCAAGCGCTGGGGCAGCGTCTGGGTGTGGCGCTGGATGGGCTCGGTGTGACGCGTCGCCAGGGCGAGATGGTCGAGACCATCGCCGCCAGTTCAGGCGAGGAGGCCGAACGTCAGGCCGCGCCGGTCGAGGTGCGCCTGCAGAGCGGTCGTCGCCTGACGGGCTCCGTGGTTCTGCTGGCCACCGGGCTGGCGCCGCGCATTCGTCTGGCGCAGGCCGCGGGTCTGAGCGCCGGTGGTGACGGCATCCGTGTCGACCGCTACCTGGCCACCTCCCAGCCGCATATCTGGGCGCTGGGCGATTGCGCCAGTGTCGAGGGCGTCAATGCCATGTATGTCCAGCCGCTGCAGATGGCTGCGCGCACCCTGGCGGCCAACCTGTGTGGCGAGCCGAGCGTGCTCGACTGGAAGGCGTGGCCGGTGCTGGTCAAGACACCGGTCTTGCCGGTGGTGGCCTATCCGCCGCGTTCGGCCGTGGCGCGCTGGGAAATCACCGGTGAAGGCGATGACCTCGAAGCGCGTGCATTGGATATGAACGAACGCTTGATTGGATATGCGTTGACAGGCGCCGCCGTTCGCAGGAAAGTCGAGCTAGCGCGGCAGGCGCCGCCGTTGCTAGGCTAGGCGATGCCATGATCGATGGTCGTAAATCCCTTGCTGCCAGCGCGGTCAGGCACGATAGTGAATGCTCCGTCAGACATGCTGCTCAGCGAGTGTCGTCTGACAGAATGCTGCCATCGACAGGTTTGATACGGCAAAGCTTGCCGGGAGCGGATTGCGTCGCCGCCATACGCCACCGCTAGCAAGTGCAAGAACAACAATGGAAACGGCGGCTTGGCCGCCCGTGCAGAATGCCAAACCAGGAGGGCTTTTCATGCGCAAGCCAGAACTCGCTGCGGCCATCGCCGAGCGTGCGGATCTATCCAAGGACAAGGCCAGTCAGGTACTGAACGTGATTCTCGACGAGATCACTCATACCGTGGCCAAAGGCAATGACGTCTCACTGATCGGTTTCGGGTCATTCACCGTGCGCCAGCGTGCGGCGCGTACCGGCAAGAATCCTCAGACAGGCAAGCCGCTGACCATCCCGGCCAGCAAGACCGTTGCCTTCAAACCCGGCAAGTCGTTGAAGGATGCAGTGACCAAGTAACCTCGGCTCGTGCTTCAGCGCAGACCCGGGGTGGCTGTCGTCATGGCTTTCAATCGTCGTCATCAAAAGCCCTGTCGGCTGTCATGCTGATGCCACCGGTTCCGCCCTGCGGGGCCGGTGGCATTTTCATATGGCCTGCGTGACCGACGCTTCGCGATTCAAGGAATGACACCATGAAGCTCAAGATATTGCTGTGGGTGCTGGGTCTGCTGCTCAAGCGGGCCTTCAAGCGTGACCCCGAATTTCGTGCCGAGCTGGAAAAGCGTCCACTGGACTGGGGTGTCGCGACCGAAGACATGAGCATCGCGCGTCACTACCGCATGTCCCACGCGGGCGTCACCACCGGCAGTGGCCTGCCGGTGGATACCGAGCTTGAGCTGCGCTTCGCCGATAGCGACAGTGCGGTGGCCTTCCTGCTCAAGCCTTCGCCGCGTGCCTTCCTGCAAGGCCTGATGGACCAGCGCGTGCGTCTGGTCGGCGATTCGGCCCAGCTCAACCGCTTGCAGTCATTGCTCAAGCGCATTCGCTGAATGATCCTGTGCCGTGCCTGCATGAACGAAAGACGCCCCGCTGAGAGAATCAGCGGGGCGTTCTTTTGTCACGAGCAGTTGTCACGAGCAGTTGTCGCGAGCTTTTCTTTTGCCACGAGCTTTTCCTGGGGGCCTCACAGCAACTGCTTGAGGCCCGGAATGCCTTCGAGCACCTGATCGACCACGCCATCGCCGGCTTCTTCGCGCGCATAGCTCAGCGTCTCATCGGCCACGCCGCGCGCCTGGTCCATGTTCAGGTCCAGCCCCATCAGCTTCTGGCCCAGTTCCAGCGCACCGCCACCGCTGCCGCCGGCGAAGGCGCTGACGGCGCCCAGCAGGCCGCCCATGAGGCCACCGCCACCGGACTCGGCGGCTTCCTCGCCTGCGCTGCCGATCAGGCCTTCCGCTCCCGGGATGGCGCCCAGCAGTGAAGCGGCCGGGCCATCCGGCCCCTGCTCACGCACGAACTTGAGAACCATGCCGACCGCCTGCTCGGCGATTTCCGGTGATAGCCCGAGGGAGCCAGTGACGCGTTCGATTAGAGGATGCATCGGTATTCTCCATGAAAGCCAATGAGGTCAGGAGTCTTCAGAGTGGCACGTCGCGGCGATTCGACATTCGACGCGCCTGCCAACGCTTGCATGCGCCATGGCTCTCGGACACGGCAGAACGGGGTGTTATGCTAGCGATATAAATCTAAAGTCTAATGCGCTGCCCGGCGCCCTGGTCACGGAACACTTCATGACACGCTCTCTTCTGGACTCCCTCATGCACTCCCTGCGTCGTCTGTGGACGCTGGATGCCTTCAGCTATTCGCTACGCATGTTGATCGCGCTGGGTGGCGTGATGGCGGTGGGGTTCTGGCTCGACGAGATGGCGGTGGTGATTCCGCTGTTTCTGGGCGTGATCGCCTCGGGGCTGGCGGAAACCGATGATCACTGGCGCGGCCGACTGCGCGCGCTGGGCATGACGCTGGCCTGCTTCAGCATCGCCGCCGTCTCGGTGGAGCTGTTGTTCGGCATGCCGCTGCCCTTCGTGATCGGGCTGGCGCTGGCCACCTTCGCGATGCCGATGCTGGGCGCCATCGATGCCCGCTACGGCGCCATCGCGCGCGCCTCGTTGATTCTGGCCGTCTACACCATGATCAGCCTCGAGCAGCAGCATGGAGATGGTCAGATCGCGGTGCTGGAGCGCAGCCTGCCCGAATGGCTGCGGGAGCCGGGGCTGGGCATCAATCTGGTTCAGCCGTTGCTGCTGGTGGTGGGGGCGTCCTGGTATGGCCTGCTCTCGGTCGTGTGGTGTGCGCTGTTCTCGCGCCAGCCGCTCAAGCACAGCATGGCGACGCTCTACCGTGAGCTGGGTCGCTACCTGATTCTCAAAGCGCAGCTGTTCGAGCCGCTGCGCAATGTCGACCAGTCTGCCCGGCGGCTGGCGCTGGCCGAGCAGAACGGCCGCGTGGTGGTGGCGCTCAACCAGACCAAGGAGATGGTCTTCCGGCGCCTCGCCGGACGACGCGATACCACCAAGCTCGACCGCTACCTGCGCCTCTACTTCATCGCCCAGGATCTCCACGAGCGCGCCAGCTCCAGCCATTATCCCTACGGCCAGCTCACCGACGCCTTCTTCCATCACGACATCCTGTTTCGCTGTCAGCGCCTGCTGGAGCAGCAGGGGCGCGCCTGTCGCGGGCTCGGCAAGGCGCTGTTGATGCGCCAGCCCTTCGATGCCAGTGACAGCCAGCAGGCGCTGGAAGACCTCAATGCCTCGCTCGTCTATCTCAAGCAACAGCAGCGGCCCGAGTGGCATCATCTGATGCAGGCGCTGGAAGCCCTCGCCAGCAACCTGCGCCTGATCGAAGGCCAGATTGCGCGCCTGAATGATCTCGAAGCCGTCAGCAATGAAAGCGACAACAGCCTGCTGGACCGCTCGCCCCATGGCACGCGCGACATGTTCGAGCGTATCCGCAGCCACCTGACGCCGCGCTCGCCGATCTTCCGCCATGCGCTGCGTCTGACCGCGACGCTGGTGGCCGGCTATGGCGTGCTGCTGGCGGTGCACCCGACCCAGGGCTACTGGATTCTGCTGACCGGGCTGTTCGTGTGTCGTCCCAGCTACGGTGATACGCGCCGCACGCTGGCGCAGCGAATTCTGGGCACGCTGATCGGTCTGGTCGCCGGCTGGGCGCTGATCAGTCTGTTCCCGGCGCCCACGATCCAGGCCGGGATCGCCGTGGTCGCGGGGGTGCTGTTCTTCGCCACCCGTGGCTCGCGCTATACCCTGGCCACCGCCGCCATCACGCTGATGGTGCTGGCGTGCTTCAACCAGGTCGGCGATGGCTTCGATCTCATCTGGCCGCGGCTGTTCGATACGCTGGTCGGTGGCCTGCTGGCCGGGCTGTCGGTGGTGTTGATCCTGCCGGACTGGCAGGGCCGCAAGCTCTATCGTCAGGCCGGCGTCAGCCTCAAGACCAGCGGTCGCTATCTGGGCGAGGTGCTGTCCCAGTACCGCCACGGCAAGCGCGATGATCTGGCCTACCGCCTGGCACGCCGCAATGCCCACAACGCCGACGCGGCCTTCTCCAATCTGCTGGCCACCGCGCGTAAGGAGCCCGGCCACTTCCGGCGCGATGTCGAGCCGGGCTTCGGCTTCCTGCTCCACGCGCATACCGTGCTCGGCTATCTCTCGGCACTGGCAGCGCATCGTGGCGAACTGGAATCGACCGCCTCGGCCAGCAGTGGCATCGAGACGCTGCTGCGCCATGGCGAGCGCCTGAGTCAGCAGCTGACGGCGTTGGGAGAGCAATTGGAGGCGGGCGGTGAGATCGCCCTCACGCTGGACAGCGAAGATGAGATCGCGGCACTGGAAGCCGAGGTCGAGCAGGTCGAGTCCACCACCGGACGCCTGGCGCTGTCACAGCTGATTCTGCTGCTGCGGCTATTGCAGCCGCTGGAAAGCGCTGGCACCCAGCTGATCAAGGCCAGCCGCGCCAGCTGACCTGTCCTGACTGACCGGTACTGAAAGACAAGTGCTGTAAGACAAGTGCTGTCTGAGCGACTGGCGCGGCGGGCCGGGTGATCGAGTGTCCGGGCGGAATAGGTGAGGACGCCAGGTGAGCAGCGGGCAGCGCGTTCAGACGGCGCCGTATTGCCCGGCCGCCTCGCCCAGCCAGCGGCGAATCAATGGCTCCGCGGCCTGCGGGGCCTCGCTGAGGATGGCATCGGCCAGCGTGGTGGTCGGGGCGATCAGGTCACTGTCACGCTCGAGATCGGCGATCTTCATCCCCGCCAGCCCCGTCTGACGCGTGCCCAGCACTTCGCCGGGGCCGCGTAGCTCCAGGTCCTTCTCGGCGATCTTGAAGCCGTCGGTGGTCTCGCGCATCACCGCCAGGCGCTGCTTGGAGTGCTGCGACAGCGGCGGATGATAGAGCAGCACACAGAAGCTCTCGGTGCTGCCACGCCCGACACGGCCACGCAGCTGGTGCAGCTGCGACAGGCCGAGACGCTCGGGATTGTCGATCACCATCAGGCTGGCATTCGGCACATCGACCCCGACCTCGATCACCGTGGTCGCCACCAGCAGGTCATGCTCGCCGTCCTTGAACGCCGCCATCACCTCGGCCTTCTCGGCTGCCTTCATGCGGCCATGGACCAGGCCGATGGACAGCTCCGGCAGCGCCTCGGTCAGCTCGTCACGCGTCACCTCGGCGGCCTGGCAGGTCATCACCTCGGATTCCTCGATCAGCGTACACACCCAATAGGCCTGACGGCCCTCGGAGCAGGCGGCGCGGATGCGCTCGACCACCTCGGGGCGGCGCGGGTCGGCCACGGCGACGGTCTGCACCGGAGTGCGTCCCGGTGGCAGCTCATCGATCACCGACAGGTCGAGGTCGGCGTAGGCGCTCATCGCCAGGGTGCGCGGAATCGGCGTCGCGGTCATGATCAGCTGGTGAGGTGTCAGGCCACCGGCTTCCCCCTTCGCCCGCAACGCGAGGCGCTGATGCACGCCGAAGCGGTGCTGCTCATCGACGATCGCCAGCCCCAGGCGCTGGAAGGTCACATCGGCCTGAAACAGCGCATGCGTGCCGACCACCATGCGCGCCCGGCCATCGGCGATGGCGGCCTTGGCATCCAGCCTCGCCTTGCCCTTGAGCTTGCCGGCCAGCCACGCCACCTCGATGCCCAATGGCTCCAGCCATTCGCGGAAGTTGCGATAGTGCTGCTCGGCGAGAATCTCGGTGGGCGCCATCAAGGCCGCCTGACAGCCGCCGCCGATCGCGATCAGCGCCGCCAGTGCGGCGACCACCGTCTTGCCCGACCCCACATCGCCCTGCACCAGGCGCAGCATCGGCACTTCGCGCGCCAGGTCGCGGCGCACATCTTCCAGCACGCGATGCTGGGCGCCGGTCAGCGAGAAGGGCAGCTGGGCGAGAAAGCGCGTGCTGAGGCCGCCACTGGCGCTCAGCGAGGGCGCGCCATCCTGCTGGATACGCGCGCGCACCTGACGCAGGCTCAGCTGGTGGGCGAGCAATTCTTCCTGGGCGAGGCGGCGCTGACTCGGGTGCACGCCGTCGCTCATCTGGTCGACGGGCGCATCCGGCGGTGGCTCGTGCAGAAAGCGCAGGCACTCGATCACGCCGGGCAGGCGAAAGCGCGTGCGCAGCGCCTCGGGGATCAGGTCCGGCAGCTCATGGGGCGTCTCCTCGAGCTGCTTGAGCGCCTGGGCGATCAGGGCACGCAGGCGCGCCTGATTGAGACCTTCGGTAGCCGGATAGATGGGCGTGAGGTGGTCTTCCACCGGCGCGGCCCCCTGGCTGAGCAGGCGGTATTCCGGATGGTAGATCTCGAGACCGGTGGCCCCGGCGCGTGCCTCGCCGAAGCAGCGCACGCTGTGGCCACGCTGGAATTGCTGCTGCTGGGCAGGGGAGAAGTGGAAGAAGCGCAGACTGAGGATGCCGCTGCCATCGCGCAGGCGTACCAGCAGGCTGCGGCGACGGCCCTTGACGATGTCACAGGCCGTCACCTCGCCTTCGACCACCGCTTCCATGCCGCTCTTGAGCGTGCCGATGGGCGTGACGCGGGTCCGGTCCTGATAGCGCAGTGGCAGATGGAACAGCAGGTCTGCGACGCGCTCCAGTCCGAGGCGCGACAGCTTCTCGCTCAGCGCGGGGCCGACGCCGCTCAGGCTGTCCAGCGGTTGGGCCAGCGCGCCGGTGGCGAAGACACCGGCGCTGGCGGGCCCGGCAGATGAGGCTTCCGTGCCCGCCCTGCTCATGCCGGTTCGTGGCTCTGGGAAGCGGAGCCCTGCATGCCGTTCTCATTGCTCTGGCGCGCACGATTGGAGCACTCGGCGATCGCCTGGCTGATCACGTCGATGGCCTTGGGGCGCGGGAAGCTGGCACGCCATGCCAGCGCCACGCTGCGGCTGGGGGCCGGGTCCTTGAAGGGCCGCGTCTCGAGCACGCCGCTCTCGTAATGACCGGTACCGGTCGCCGAGTAGGGCAGCACGGTGATACCGAGACCGGAGGCGACCATGTGGCGGATGGTTTCCAGCGAGCCGCCTTCGGCGATCAGCGTATTCTCGGGGTTGTTGATCTGATTGCCGATGGCCGGGCAGGCCTCGAGAATCTGATCACGGAAGCAGTGGCCCTCGCCGAGCATCAGCAGACGCTCGTTGATCAACTGCTCCTTGGCGATGCTGTCCTGCTCGAGCAGGGGGTGGCCGGCCGGCAGCAGGACTTCGAAGGGCTCTTCGTAGAGGATCTTGGTCAGCACGTCGGTCTCGGTGAACGGCAGTGCGACGATGATCACGTCCAGCTCGCCATTGCGCAACTTGCGACGCAGGTCGCCGGTCATGCCTTCCTCGATGTAGAGCGGCATCTTCGGCGCACGCCGCGTCAGTTCCGGCACCAGGTGCGGGAAAAGATACGGTCCAATGGTATAGATGGCGCCGATGCGCAACGGGCTGGAGAGCTGATCCTTGCCGGAATTGGCCAGTTCCTTGATCACGCTGGACTGCTCCAGCACGCGCTGAGCCTGCTGAACGATCTTCTCGCCGAGCGGTGTGACCTGTACGGTGGACTTGGAACGCTCGAACAGTGCGACTCCCAGCTCTTCCTCAAGCTTCTTGACGGCCACCGACAGGGTGGGCTGCGAGACGAAGCAGCGCTCTGCGGCGCGTCCGAAATGACGCTCCTGGGCCAAGGTTACGATGTAGCGGAGTTCTGTTAGAGTCATGATTCCTGCCCGGAACTGGCATCCTGGGATGCGGTGGGTACCGATTCGTTTTACCAAGGAGCACGGCAAAGGTGAAGAAGACGAGTCTCATCCTCGGTTGTGGCGACGTTGGCAGCGCGCTGGCGCGCGAACTGCTCAAGGCCGGTCAGCACGTCATTGGTGTCAGGCGCGATGTGTCCAAGCTTGCGGATCTCGGCATCGAGACGCTGGCCTTGGACATCACTGCCGAAGGTGCACTGGCCAGCTTGCCAGATGCCGACACGGTGGTACATGTGCTGAGCGCCGACCGTTTCGACGAAGAGGCCTATCGCGCCGCTTACGTCGATGGCATTCGGGCGCTGGTGGCGGAGCTCGAGTCGCGCGCCAAACCGCCGACCCGCGTGCTGTTCGTGTCCTCGACCTCCGTCTACGCCCAGAAGGATGGCGAGGAAGTCGACGAGCAGTCGCCCACCGATGCCACCAGCTTCTCGGGCCAGTTGATGCGCGAAGGCGAGCAGGCACTGCTCGATTCCTCGCTCAACGGCACCGTGGTGCGCTTTTCCGGCATCTACGGGCCGGGCCGCGACATGCTGATCCGCCAGGCGCGTGATGGTCGCATCGCCGCCAGCAACCCGCCACTCTACTCCAACCGCATCCACCGTGACGACTGCGCGGGCGTGCTGGCGCACCTGATCGCGCTGAGCCTCGAGGGCAAGCCGGTCGAGCCGATCTATCTGGCCACCGACTGCGATGGCGCACCGCTGCACGAAGTGATGGCCTGGTTGGCGCGTCAGCTCAAGGTCGAGTCCACCGAGGTGATCCAGTCACCGCTGCGGCGGCGTTCCAGCAAGCGCTGCGGCAATGCCCTGTTGCTCGAGAGTGGCTACACCTTCCGTTACCCGACCTTCCGCGAAGGCTATGCCGAGGTACTCAAGGAGCACGGCGTGACGGTGCCGAAGAGCGAATTGTCGGGCCGCTGATCACGTCGCTTTCACTTATCCACATGCGGTTGCGCGCCGAGTCGTCCGACCGGGTGTGGATAAGTTGCTCGCCGAGACAGGCTGACGAGCGGCGCAGTTCTCGAGTGAGGCAGTGCTCAGGCGAAGCGCCAACTGACAGTGCCCGCCCCGGAATCCCGGGGCGGGCACTGTCGTCTCTGCGTCAGCCACTCCTCGCGGATGACCTGCCATCGTCAGTGAGCGGGTGCTCAGTCACCGATGACCATCACGCCTTCGGCTTCGAAGGCCACGCCCTTGGGCAGCGCCTTGACGCCGACCGCGGCACGCGCCGGGAAGGGCGCGGTGAAGAACTCTTCCATCACCGCGTTGACGCGCGCGAAGTCGTCCAGATCGGTCAGGTAGAGGTTGAGCTTGACGATGTCGCCCAGACTGCCGGCGGCTTCTTCGCACACGGCATTCAGGTTAGTGAAGACCTGACGCGCCTGCGCCTCGATACCGCCTTCGACGACTTCCATCGTCTGCGGGTCCAGCGGAATCTGGCCGGACAGATAGACGGTGTTGCCCGCCTTGATCGCCTGGGAATACGGACCGATGGCAGCAGGGGCCTTGTCGGTGTTGATGATCGCGCGATTGCTCATGACATGCTCCTTGTGACTGCGCTCAAGCCTTGCCGGTTGCGAGTGTTGTGCGGTGGCGGCCTTCAGCAGCGGGTTACGATTGTGGTTATAGGGTCTCGCCGTCCACGGCGAGTTCAGTCGCGGTCAAGGTCATGCACTGCCGTCGAGCTGACGTACCGTCGAGTTGACGTGCATGGCCTTGGCCGCGACACGGGTGTTCAGAAGAACGTGTCCGATGGCCGCTCTGCGGCAGCCTTGAAAACAAAAACCGCGCCGCCCGCCAGTGGCGGACGACGCGGCCAGTACGGTAGATCAGCTGAGGACGCGGGTGATTCGTTCCACGTGCAACAGGTTGCGCATGCGCTTGATGATGCGCGCCAGATGAATGCGATCACGCACGGCCAGCGTCAGATTGACGATGGCCAGATGGGCGTCGCGTTCCTCGATGCCGATGCGCTCGATATTGGCTTCGGCATCGGTGACCAGCTCGGCCAGCTCGGCGATCAGGCCGCGCTGGGTCTGTGCCTCGATACGCAGCGCCACCGTGAAGTCGCCTTCGACCTGATCGGCCCAGGTCAGCGGGAAGACGCGTTCCGGATCGCTGGCCAGCTCGGTGATGTTGCTGCATTCCTGACGATGGACCACCAGCCCCTTGCCGGCCGACAGATGGCCCATGATCGGCTCGCCGGGCAGCGGGTGACAGCAGCGCGCGTAGCTGGTGACCATGCTGTTGCCACCGCTGACCTGCATCGGGCTATTGCCGCTTTGCTCCGCCTGGACATTGCCGTCCTTGGCCGAGAACTTGGGCTGCTGCGCCGTGGTGCTGGTCGTGTCGCTCAGAAGGCTCTGGGCCACGCTATAGGCGGCGCGGGTGCCGATCCCGATGGACTCGAGCAGGTCATCACGCCCGCCTTCCAGCTCCAGCTCCGCGGCCAGCGTATCGAGGCGCCTGGGCGGCAGTTGCTCGAGGGAAGAGTCCAGCCCGGAGAGCGCCTTGTTGAGCAGACGCTGGCCCAGGGTCACGGATTCGCTGCGCTGCTGATGCTTGAGGTAATGGCGCACGGCAGAGCGCGCCTTGGCCGTGGTGACGAAGTTGAGCCACGCCAGATTGGGCTTGGCGCCTGGCGCGGTGATGACTTCGACGGTCTGGCCACTCTCCAGCGGCGAGGATAGCGGTGCCAGATGACGATCGATGCGGCAGGCGATACAGCTGTTGCCGACATCGGTGTGCACCGCATAGGCAAAATCGACCGCCGTCGCGCCGCGCGGCAATTCCATGATGTCGCCCTTGGGGGTGAACACGTAGGTATCGTCGGGGAAGAGGTCGTTCTTGACGTGCTCGATGAACTCGAGCGAGTTGCCGGCATGGCGCTGCATCTCGAGCAGACCCCGCACCCATTCGCGGGCACGCGCATGGCTGCCGGCGCCGATGGGGCGGTCGGTCTGGCCGGCCTTGTACAGCCAGTGCGCCGCGATGCCGTTGTTGGCCATCGCTTCCATCTCGCGGGTACGGATCTGTACCTCGATGGGCATGCCGTTCATGCCGAACAGTGTGGTGTGCAGGCTCTGGTAGCCGTTGGCCTTGGGGATCGCGATGTAATCCTTGAAGCGACCCGGCACCGGCTTGTAGAGATTGTGCACCACGCCGAGGATGCGATAGCAGCTGTCCACGTCATCGGTGATGATGCGGAAGCCGAACACGTCCATCAATTCATTGAAGGGCTTCTGCTGGTCACGCATCTTGCGATAGATGGACAGCAGATGCTTCTGACGGCCGATCACCGAACCGGGCAGCTGATCGCGCTCCAGCGCGTTCTGCAGACTGGCCTGGATCTCGCGCATCAGGGTACGACGATTGCCACGCGCGGCGGTGACGGCACGCTTGATGCGTTCGGAACGCATCGGGTGCAGCGCCTGGAAGGAGAGGTCTTCCAGCTCGACGCGAATGGTGTTGATACCGAGACGGTTGGCGACGCGGGCGTAGATCTCGAGCGTCTCACGGGCGATGCGACGCTTCTTCTCGGGGCGCAGGGCACCGAGGGTACGCATGTTATGGAGACGGTCGGCCAGCTTGACGATGATGACGCGGATGTCCTGGGACATCGCCAGCACCATCTTCTGGAAGTTCTCGGCCTGGGCGACGGCCTTGTCCTCGAAGGTGATCTGGGTCAGCTTCGAGACGCCATCCACCAGCAGGGCGACGGGTTCGCCGAACTGGCCTGCCAGTGCCTCGAAGGTAACGCTGGTGTCTTCGATGACATCGTGCAGCATGGCGGCCATCAGGCTCTGATGGTCCATGTGCATATTGGCGAGAATGTTCGCCACCGCCAGCGGGTGGGTCACATAGGGCTCACCGGAACGCCGGCGCTGGCCATCGTGGGCCTGCTCGGCGTAATAGAAGGCGCGCCTAACCTGACGGATCTCTTCCTCGGGAAGATAACCGCCCAGGCGGTCTGCCAGGTCATCGATCGTGAACATTCAGCGGCCTTGGCTCAGAGTGATTCCGGGCCCGCACCCCGTGCTCCGGCCGCGAGGGCGGGAGTGGCAGAGGTGCGGAAGCACACATGCAGTCGGCAGGTTGAGCGTGGGCTCAGTCTTCGATCTGCGGCATTACCGGCTTGCGCTGGATCGGAGCTTCGACCGGCTCGTTCAGGATGTCACGACCGACCAGACCCGCCGCCACTTCGCGCAGGGCGAGGACGGTGGGCTTGTCGTTTTCCCACGGCAGTTGGGCGTTGCGGCTGCCGCGTGACAGCTGACGGGCACGACGAGTGGAGATCATCACCAGCTGGAAGCGGTTGTCGACGTTCTCGAGGCAATCTTCTACGGTTACGCGAGCCATGGCGGTGCACCTATCAATAGCGGGATATTCGGGGTTCGCTGTCGGCGTGTAATCAGCGCAGAGTGCCGCGACCGCTAGGGGTCACTTACCCTGATCATCTGACAGTATCTCGCACACGACGCAAGCACAATGCCGCTGAGCCGGCCCGCCAGGGGCGAGACGGCTCAGCGGCCAATGATTCTGAAAGGGAATCGAGTCTACTCGACGCCGTTGTTGCATGACAAGTCAGGCGCGATCAACTCCTTCGCCTGGCGCGTCTGTCGGCGGCGTACGCGACCACAGCGCGCATGATCAGGACGAAAGCCGGCAAGTCCTGCCCGACTGTCAGGCTGTCCGAACTGCTGTCAGAACGGCCGGCCGCGCGGCTGACTGAGCGTCTGACCGAGCAGCCGGATTCCCGCCGCCGTCATCAGTCGGCCAGCAGGGAGTCGAGCAGTGCCGTGTGGCGATGCTGCACGCGCGGCAGACGCGCACGCTGGGCATTGACGAGTCCGCACAGCTCGTCGAGGGCCTGCTCGAAGTCATCATTGATGACGATCAGGTCGTATTCGTCGTAGTGGGACATCTCGCTGACCGCATCGCGCATGCGACGCGCGATCACGTCCTCGCCATCGGTACCGCGGCCGGACAGACGCTCGAGTAGCGCTTCACGCGACGGCGGCAGGATGAAGATGGAGACGGCTTCCGGCACCTGGGCGCGCACTTGCTGGGCGCCTTGCCAGTCGATCTCGAGGATGACGTCCTCGCCCTTGCTCAGGCGAGCTTCAACCGCCGGACGCGAGGTGCCATAGAAGTTGTCGAAGACCTGGGCGTGCTCGAAGAAGTCGCCCTGCTCGATCATGGTCTTGAAGTGATCGACATCCACGAAGTGGTAGTTGACGGCATCCTGCTCGCCCGGGCGTTGGCCGCGGGTGGTGTGCGAGACGGACACGCCGATACCGTCCATGCGCTCCAGCAGTGCCTTGACCAGGGTGGTCTTGCCGGCGCCGGACGGCGCGGAAATGATGTAGAGCGTGCCACGTGCGTTGCTGGCCGCCGAGGAAGATGCTGAAGAAGTCGAAGACATGGAAGTGATCCGCTTGCTGTCGCTGAATCGCGGCATTATCGCATAATCCACCCCGCTTCCGCTGCACGCGCGCATGACAGTCCCGTGATGCAATGTTGCAGCTCGGGCATCACAGTTGTCGTCGCGAAGTGGCTGGGTTGGCGTGGCGTTATCTGCAACAATGGTCGTATATTTCAGTTATCACTCAAGCGTCGGCCAGTTCTCGCGCCGGCCTGGGGTCTTGAAGGGACACAGGGTTTGCCGCCGCCTCGCCACGCTGGCCTGAGCTTGCGCACTCCCGTGATTCCCCTCGCGCCTTGCCAGACGAGGTTCGTGAACCGTCCTTCGCAAGCCGCGTACATAAGTCGATAGAGCAGCGCCAGACGTGCCGCAGGCCTCCGCCAGAGAGGCCGCGCACGAGCGCATCACCCGTTACCTGTCCCGCGCGCCATTCATTCCCGCCCTCCGGCTGATAATGAATGGCGCGCGGTCTTTTGCCCTGCGTAGCGCCAGCCATGCGCGGGCAATGTCAGCCGTGGCCTGCCCCTGACAGCGGCGCCACGGCTGAGTACGGCCACGGGTGATACCCCCTTTTCAAGTTTCAGGAGACCCGGACATGTCTGCCTCCCCCGTTGCGCGCCATCCGCGCATCGCCGAACTGGCGCTGGCGCTCGGTGCCTTTGCCATCGGCACTACCGAATTCGTGATCATGGGCCTGATGCCCAACATCGCGGCGGACTTCAATGTGTCCTCGCAGCAGGTCGGCTACGCCATCAGTGCCTATGCGATGGGCGTGGTGGTCGGTGCGCCCCTGATCTCGGCGCTGGGCGCACGCCTGCCGCGTCGCGGGCTGTTGATCGGCCTGATGCTGCTGTTCGCGGTCAGCAACGTGGCCAGCCTGCTGGCACCGTCGCTGACCAGCTTTGCCGCGCTGCGCTTCATCGCCGGCCTGCCGCATGGTGTCTATCTGGGCGTCGCGGCCCTGGTGGCGGCGGATGCTGCCCCCGCCGGCGAGCGCGGGCGGGCCGTAGGTCGCGTGATGCTGGGCCTGACGGTGGCGATTCTGATCGGGGCGCCAGCAGCGACCTGGTTCGGCAGTCTGTTCGGTTGGCATTCCGCCTTCCTCGTCGTCGGCCTGCTGGCGCTGGCCACGGCGGTGTTGGTGCGCGGCTTCGTGCCCTATCAGGCCGGCAATCAGGACGCGACCCCGCTCACCGAGCTGGCAGCGCTGATTAAGCCGCGGGTGCTCTATACCCTCGGCATCGCCTGTATCGGTTTCGGCGGCATGTTCAGTGTCTACAGCTATGCGGTGGAGACGCTCAATGTCCAGGCCGGGCTGTCCCAGAACCTGGTGCCGATGGTGCTGGCCGTCTTCGGGGTGGGGACCATCATCGGCAACCTGATCGGTAGCCGTGCCGCGGACATCGACCTGATGCGCACCATTCCTGCCGTGCTGATCTGGAGCGCGCTGGTGCAGGGCGGCTTCTACTTCGCCGCCGATGGTGTCTGGAGCGGCATCCTGTTCGTCGGGCTGGTCGGTACCGGCATCGGCCTGGCACCGGCGCTGCAGATGCGCCTGATGGATGTGGCGGAAGACGCCCAGACCATGGCGGCGACGCTCAATCATGCGGCCTTCAACATCGCCAATGCGCTGGGCGCCTGGTGTGGCGGCATGGCCTTCGCCTATGGCCCGTCGCATTCCTCCATCGGCCTGGTCGGGGTGGCGATGGCCATCGCGGGCTTGATCGTCTTCCTGCTCGGTCAGCGTCATGAGCGCCGC
This sequence comes from Cobetia sp. MC34, assembly GCF_018340035.1. NCBI lineage: Bacteria > Pseudomonadati > Pseudomonadota > Gammaproteobacteria > Oceanospirillales > Halomonadaceae > Cobetia > Cobetia sp. MC34. The sequence goes on along the minus strand of NZ_JADPPY010000038.1, from coordinate 5,151 downwards.
GAGCTGCAGACGGCTTCTGCCTGATGTGGGCCTGAAGCGAGATTGTGAGCGCGGGGCAAGCCCCCCCGTGAGCACAAGCCGAAACGCAAAACGCCGCCCTTCGGGGCGGCGTCTTGCGTTTCAGTGGCGGAATGTCTGTGGAGCGGCGCCGGCAAGTCAGCGATAGGGCATCGTCAGCGCTGCTGACGCGCGCGTGTCGGCGACATGCCGAAGTAATCACGGAAGCAGTGGCTGAAGTGGGTGGTGCTGACGAAGCCACAGGCCACGGTGACCTCGGTGATGCTGGCACTGCCCTGTGTCAGCAGCTGGCGTGCCCGGGTCAGGCGCAGCTCCAGATAGTAGCGCGAGGGCGTGGTATCCAGATGGCGGGTGAACAGGCGCTCGATCTGGCGGCGTGACAGCGTCACGCAGTGCGAGATCTCGCTAATGCTCAAAGGCTCCTCGAGGTTGTTGCTCATCAGCTCGAGGATGGTGCGCAGTGCCTCCGGGTGCTGGCTGTCCGGCGCGGGCAGCGTCTGGTCCGGATGCCAGGGGCTGGGTGTCGCGGGGCGCTCGCAGGCGAGGATTTCCTCGACACTGCGCGCCAGGTCATCGCCGTGACGCTGGCGCATGGCTTCCAGCATCATGTTCAGCGCGCTGCCGGCATTGGTGCAGCTGAAGCGCGCCGCTTCCACCACCAGCGGGGCACGTGACAGCTCCAGCTGGGGGAATGACTCGCTGAACAGCGCCGCATTCTCGGGATGGATGGTGCAGCGATGGCCCGCCATCACGCCGGCGGCTGCCAGAAAGTAGCTGCCATTCCACAGGCTGCCGAGGCGACAGCTCTGGTGGTCGGCTCGCCGCAAGACCTCGCTCAGCAAGGGAATCTCGTCCAGCTGCACCCGGTAGCCGCCACACACGATGATCATGTCGATCTGCGCCTGCCCCAGCGACTCGAGCCCGGCGCTGGCCATGATGTCGATGCCCAGATCACTGCGTACGCTGCCCGCCGTCACCCCGAAGGTGTGAATGCGATAGAAGGGGACATCGCGGAGCAGATTGGCCGTGACCAGCACATCGAGGGCGCTGGTGAAGGCGGGCATCGAGAAGTGCTCCAGTAAAATGAAGGCGACATTGAGCGGTGCGCTCTGGGCACAGGTCACGTCCTTGAGCAGATGCTGGTTGCGACGCTTCATCGCGGGGGTGAAGTCGCGGCGACGGGGCGAGGTCATGGCTTGCGTTCGTTGCAGGGGCCGCGAGCGGCAGTGGATCGAAGGCGGCCGGGAGGGCGGCCACCGTGAGACTCCATCCTCGCAGCTGCGCGCTCCCGCGGCGAGCCTCTCGCTGGCGGTTACGGGGTGGCAGGCATGTAATGAGGCTGTTGGCTTGATGATACGTCGCGTTACATGGGTGTAAAAACAATCACTTGTGTCATATTCGGCGCTTTCTCGCCTGTTAGACTGCCCCGTCACTCAGATCATGCCCCGAGGCTGACTAATGACGGATACCACCCGGACTGCCTTGTCCGGCTCCGCAACCCAAGCAGCTCCCCTTTCCGATCACGCCGCATCTCTTGCTGATCACACCACATCCTCTCCCGATCAAGCCGCATCTCTTCCTGATTCCGAGCTCACAGCGCTCAACAGCTCCCGCAGTCTGGACTGGCCGGTCTTCCTCCTCAGTGGAGGCGTGATGGCGCTGTTCGTCGCCGCCGCACTCATCGACCTGGACGGCGTGTCGGCCCTGATCAATCACGCCTTCGACTTCTCGACCACCTACTTCGGTGCCTATTGGCAGGGCTTGATGATCGTGACCTTCCTCGTCGCCGTCGGCATGACCTTCGGGCGCACGGGGCGCGTGGTCTTGGGCGGATTGTCGACGCCTGACATCTCCACGCCGCGCTGGATGGCGACCATTCTGTGCACCCTGCTGGCCGGTGGTGGCGTGTTCTGGGCCGCCGCAGAGCCCATTGCGCACTTCGCCTCGCCGCCGCCCGTCTTCGGGCCGGATGCACCGGTCGGCAATCTCGATGCCGCCTACAATGCGCTGGCGCAGAGCTTCATGCACTGGGGCTTTCTCGGCTGGGCGGTGCTGGGCAGTCTGACGGGCGTCGTCTTCATGCACCTGCACTATGAGAAGGGCTTGCCGCTCAAGCCGCGCACCTTGCTCTATCCGCTGCTCGGAGAGCGCGTGATGCGTGGGCCGATCGGCGCGCTGGTCGATGCCTGCTGCGTACTGGCCGTCATCGCGGGCACCGTGGGGCCGGTCGGGTTCCTCGGCATCCAGGTCAGTTACGGGCTCAATGCGCTGTTCGGCATTCCCGATACCTACGCGACGCAACTGGTGCTGCTGGCCATCCTGACCCTCGTCTACACCCTGTCCGCCGTCAGTGGCGTGATGCGCGGCATCCAGTTCCTGAGCAGTGCCAACGTGCTGATCGGCGGCGCGATGCTGTTCTTCATCGTGCTCTTCGGGCCGACCGAATTCCTGCTCAAGGCCTTCCCGCTGGGCATGGTCGACTACCTGGACAATATCGTGCCGATGGCGGTCTTCCGCGGCGACAGCGGCTGGCTGGATAGCTGGACGCTGTTCTTCTGGGGCTGGTTCATCGGCTTCGGCCCGCTGATGGCGATGCTGGTCGCGCGTATCTCGCGGGGGCGCACCCTGCGTCAGATGGTGCTGTTGATCACCATCCTGTCGCCGCTCGCGACCTGTGTCTGGTTTACCATTCTCGGCGGCAGCGGCCTGGCCTTCGAGCTGGAAAACCCCGGCAGCGTCTCCGGCCCGTTCAGCGGCTTCAATCTGTCGGCGGCCTTGATCGCCATCACTCAGCAGCTGCCGTTCGGCTTCATCATGTCGGTGCTGTTCCTGATTCTGTCGGCGCTGTTCGTGGCCACGACCGGGGATTCGATGACCTACGCCATCTCGATGGTGATGAGCGGGCACGACAACCCGCCACGCAGCGTGCGTGTGTTCTGGAGCCTGATCATGGGTGTCGTGGCGGCGATCCTGATCTCGATGGGCAATGGCGGCATCAATGCGCTGCAATCCTTCATCGTGGTGACCGCGGTGCCTGTCTCGCTGGTGCTGTTGCCCAGTCTGTGGAATGCCCCACGTATCGCGCGGCAGATGGCGCGTGAGCAAGGGTTGTAACTGGCTGATGTGAAAAAGGCCGCCCACTCGGGCGGCCTTTGCATGTCGTCATGCACGGATCAGCCTGGCATGGCCGCAAGATGGCAGCCGAGGGAGGTCATGAGTTGTTATCACCGATGCCCGGATGTAAAACGGCTGTAGGCTTGGTGATACGTCGCGTTACATAGGTGTAAAAACAACGGCTTGTGTCATAGTTCAGCGTTTTACGGCTGATACACTGCACCGTCACTCAGATCATGCCCAGAGGCTGACTAATGACGGATTCTTCCCGGACTGTTTCGTCCGGCTCCGCCACACCGGTAAATCCCCCCGCTGAACCCGCACACACCCCGCAAGGTATCGACTGGCCCGTCTTCATCATCAGTGGTGGCGTATTGGCAGTGTTCGCCATCGCCGCACTGGTGGATCTCGACGCTGTCTCCGCGCTCATCCAGAGTGCCTTCGGTGTCTCGACCCAATACTTCGGTGCCTACTGGCAAGCGCTGATGCTGGCGACCTTCGTCATCGCCATCGTGCTGACCATCGGCCGTACCGGACGGGTGCGCATGGGCGGGCTGGCGGCGCCAGATATCTCGACGCTGCGCTGGATGGCCATCATCCTGTGCACGTTGCTTGCGGGTGGTGGTGTCTTCTGGGCAGCGGCAGAGCCGATCGCTCACTTCACCTCGCCGCCGCCGGTGTTCGGCGCGGACGCCCCGACAGGCAATGCCGATGCCGCCTACAACGCGCTGGCGCAGAGCTTCATGCACTGGGGCTTTCTGGCCTGGGCGATGCTCGGCAGCCTGACCGGCATCATCTTCATGTACCTGCACTACGAGAAGGGCCTGCCGCTCAAGCCGCGCACGCTGCTCTATCCGCTGTTCGGCGACCGTGTCATGCGTGGCCCCATCGGTGCGCTGGTCGATGCCTGCTGCGTGCTGGCAGTGGTGGCCGGTACCGTCGGCCCCATCGGCTTTCTCGGTCTGCAGGTCAGCTATGGCCTCAATGCGCTGTTCGGCATTCCCGATACCTACGCGACCCAGCTCACGCTGCTGCTCGTACTGACCGTCATCTATACCCTGTCCGCCGTCAGCGGCGTGACCCGTGGCATCCAGTTCCTGAGCAGCACCAACGTCCTGCTCGGCGGCGCGCTGTTGCTGTTCATCCTGATCATGGGCCCGACCGGCTTCCTGCTCGAAGCCTTCCCGCAGGGCCTGGTGCGCTACGTCGGTGACTTCGTCGCCATGTCTTCCTTCCGGGGTGACGATGGCTGGTTGAATGGCTGGACGCTGTTCTTCTGGGGCTGGTTCATCGGCTATGGTCCGCTGATGGCGATGTTCGTGGCGCGTATCTCGCGTGGCCGCACCCTGCGTCAGATGGTGCTGTTGATCGCGGTCATCTCGCCACTGGTCACCTGCCTGTGGTTCACCATCATCGGTGGCAGCGGCCTGGCCTTCGAGCTGAGCAACCCGGGCAGCGTCTCCGGCCCGTTCACCGGCTTCAATCTGCCGGCAGCGCTGATCGCCATCACCCAGCAACTGCCGTTCGGCTTCACCATCTCGGTGCTGTTCCTGGTGCTGACCACGCTGTTCGTCGCCACTACCGGTGACTCGATGACCTATGCGGTCTCGATGGTGATGAGTGGGCACGACAATCCGCCGCGCGGCGTGCGCGTGTTCTGGAGCCTGATGATGGGCGTGGTCGCGGCGCTGCTGATCTCGATGGGCGATGGCGGCATCAACGCGCTGCAATCCTTCATCGTCGTCACCGCCGTGCCGGTGTCGCTGATTCTGCTGCCCAGCCTGTGGAACGCTCCGCTGATTGCCCGCCGCATGGCGCGCGAGCAGGGCGTCTGATCGACTCCGTTCGAAAGCCATGAGCGTGTCGCATCATCAAAAACGCCGCCCCGAGGGGCGTAATGCCAGTCAGTTAAGCCTATTCTCCATAAGCTGATCATGAGACCTTCCTGTGCCAGGTACACTTATTATGGGAAGGTCTCATGCATTTCAGCGACGCCATTGATGCCATTGCCAAGGCGGC
>NZ_JADPPY010000037.1:0-35182 GCF_018340035.1 Cobetia sp. MC34 | reverse complement strand
CATGGCACCGTCGTTCGTTTTACCGGAACGACGCGAACGGTCTTATCCTCGATCGGTCAGGCGCCGGCCGCAGAAGTATCCGGCCAAGAAAAATGCCAGTCAGTGTTAACTGACTGGCATTACGCCGGAAGGCGGGCTTTTCCATGACTATCTTGCTGCCATCATCAGAGCGCCGGTGAGGGCGGCCTGACCAGGCTGATCGAGAAGATCAGACCGGCTTGATGTTTGCGGCCTGAAGGCCTTTCTTGCCCTGGGTGACGTCGAAGGAAACCTTCTGACCGTCTTGCAGGGACTTGAAGCCTTCTGCCTGAATTTCAGAGAAGTGCGCGAACAGGTCGTCGCCGCCGTCGTCCGGAGAAATGAAGCCGAAACCTTTGGTGTCGTTAAACCACTTGACTGTGCCAGTTGCCATGATTCTTTCCTTGCTTACGAGATGATGTTGGTGGTCTGCCCATCAGACCAGAGTGCGTTGGTGCGGCTAGGGGGAATTCCACCAGAGAGACGCGTTGCGTCCAGCGACGACATCCTTTCCTGCTTGACCTACGCATGCAGCCTGGGCTGCACGTGCTCGCTTCCATTCGAACAGAAAGTTGTCGTATTGGCGACTCCTTCCGGCTCAAGTAGGATGCTCACACAGAGCCAACATAGATGGAAATGCCATGAAGGTCCAGAACGTAGATTACCGCTCGGCCGATGCAGCCGAAAAATTTGTCGAATCCCTGCGCACGACGGGCTTCGGTGTCATCCGCAATCACCCGATCTCTCATGAATTGGTCGAGAAGATCTACGCCGAATGGGCCGAATTCTTCTCCAGCGCCGACAAGCTTGACTGGCGTTTCGACCCCAAGACCCAGGATGGACTCTTCCCGGCAGATGTCTCCGAGACCGCCAAGGGCCATACGGCGCGTGATCTCAAGGAGTATTACCACATCTATCCGTGGGGCAAGATTCCGGACAGCCTGCGCGAGAATGCCATGGAGTATTACCGCCAGGCCGAAGCCTTCGCGGCAGAGCTTCTGAGCTGGGTAGAGGCCCATTCACCTGCCGAAGTGGCCGAGCTCTACCGTGAACCGCTCTCCAACATGATCAAGGACAGCGGTCAGACGCTGCTGCGCGTGCTTCACTACCCGCCGATGACCGGCAGTGAAGAGCCGGGCGCCGTCCGTGCCGCGGCGCATGAAGACATCAATCTGCTGACCGTGCTGCCGGCAGCCAACGAGCCGGGCCTGCAGGTGATGGACGTCAATGGCGAATGGATGGACGTGCCCTGTGATCCGGGTCAGCTGGTCATCAATGTCGGCGACATGCTCCAGGAGACCAGTGGTGGCTACTTCCCGTCGACCACGCACCGCGTGATCAACCCGACCGGCGAGGGCTCCAGCCAGTCACGCCTGTCGCTGCCGCTGTTCCTGCATCCGCGCCCCGAAGTGGTACTGTCTGACAAGCACACGGCGGACTCCTACCTCAAGGAGCGTCTGCGCGAGCTGGGCGTCATCTAGCGCCGGCTGCGGCCTGGCTTTTGTTCCCGGCTTGGCTTTCGCTCCCGGGAGCGATGAAGAGACACCTGCTGATCCGACGCCATCCGCGCCAGTGCGCGGGTGGCGTTGTCGTTTCCGGGCGTGGCCTCTGGCGGCAGAAGGCTTGATTCATCGGCGCCAAGACCGCATTGACTGTATTCGCAATCATGATCTGCCGCATCGCGGCTAAGGCTTCACTGATGACCGCATCGCCTGTTGTACAGGACACGCATTCCAAGACCATGGGCTATCTGCTGTGGATCTTCGGTTTCCTCGGCGCGCACCGTTTCTACTATGGCAAGCCGGTCACCGGCACCATCTGGCTGTTCACCTTCGGGTTGCTGGGCATCGGCTGGTTGATCGACCTGTTCCTGATTCCGGCGATGGACCGCGAGGCGGACTTCCGCTTTCGCGAAGGCCCGATCAATTACTCGCTGAGCTGGATTCTGCTCACCTTCCTGGGCGTGTTCGGCATCCACCGCATGTACATGGGCAAGTGGCTGACCGGCTTGCTCTACCTGTGCACCGGTGGGCTGTTCTTCATCGGCGTGCTGTATGACTTCTGGACACTCAATGACCAGATATCGCTGCGCCATGCCGAGCAGGCACCGGCCACCCAGCGCTAGAGATCACGCCTGCGTTGCATCCAGTGGGACGGAAGTGACGTAGCAGGAAAGGCAGTATCGAGTTTTCGCATGTTCTAATGTGCTGGGGCTCAGATGTTTTCATCAACATGACGACAAGGAAGTGAACATGATCTGGTTGAAAGCCTTCATCGCCGCCTTTCTGGCGACCCTGATCTTCCATCAGGGCCTCTTCGGGCTCTTCTATCTGGCCGATATTCTCCCCAAGGCGCCCTACAACATGACGCCTACCGGGCCGCTGGGCGTTCCGTCAGTGCTCTCGCTGGCCTTCTGGGGCGGGTTGTGGGGCCTGCCGCTGTGGGCATTGGTGCGCCGCAGGACGGGCGTCAGCCATTGGCTGATCAGCCTCGTCTTCGGTGCAGTCGGCCCGACGGCCGTGGCCATGCTGGTCGTCTTCCCGCTCAAGGGAATCGAGGTCGCGCCACTGATGGTGGTCGGTGGCCTGATCCTGAATGGCGCTTGGGGCGTCGGTACCAGTCTGTTGATGCGTGTGCTGGGTGCGCGACCGAGTCCTGCAACCCCGACGACAGCATGATGGCATCGATTCCGTGGACCATGGTGGCGCTCGCCTGGGCTGCCGGGTTGTGCATGCCGCTGGGTGGCGTGATCGCCCAGCTGGAGCGCAGCCACGAGAGTCACGTCAAACGCAGTTGGTTGGCGGGGATCACCGCGCTCGGCGGCGGCATTCTGTTGGCCGCCGTCTCACTGGTGCTGGTACCGCATGCCATGCAGGCGCTGTCCATCGCGGCGCTGTTGGGACTGTTCCTGCTGGGCGCGCTGATCTTCATGCAACTGGACCGCTGGCTGGCGCGCGGTGGTGGCGCCAAGGGCCAGTTACTGGCGATGCTGATGGACTTCATCCCCGAGGCGATCGCGCTGGGCGCACTGGCCTCTGCCTCTCCCGCCGCGGCGATGCTGCTGGCACTGTTCATTGCGGTGCAGAACCTGCCGGAAGGCTTCAATGCCTATCGTGAGCTGGAAGGGGCCGGGCTGACGGCGCGTCAGGGGCTCGGGGCCTTCGTGCTGCTGTCACTGTTGGGCCCGCTGGCGGCATTGGCCGGCCATCTGTGGCTTGCGGATGCACCGGGCGTGCTGGGCGGGCTGATGGCCTTCGCCGCCGGTGGCATTCTCTATCTCGTCTTCCAAGATATTGCGCCCCAGTCGCGGGTGGCGCATCACTGGTCACCGCCATTGGGCGCCTCGCTGGGGTTCATGATCGGCATGCTGGGCGATCGCCTGGTCGGCTGACGATCAGCTGACGATTCACCGTGGCGGGGCGGCACCAGCTGACTCGCCACGGCTCGAAACTTTCATATCCTCCGTCATCTTCCCGATAGGGAGCTCGCATGAGCAAGCACGCCAATGAAGGCAACCTCACGGGGTTGCTGGAAGAGCTGGACCGCGAGATCGAAGGGGATATCTCGCTGGGCGACATTTTGGAGCACTTCAACTCCCGGGGCTTCGGTCCCTTGCTGGTATTGCCTGCCTTGCTGGTACTGCTGCCGACCGGGGCGATCCCCGGCGTACCAACGACCTGCGCGCTGTTCATCGTGCTGATAGCGGGTCAACTGTTGCTGGGGCGCAAGATGCCGTGGTTGCCACGCCGGCTGGCGCGCTTCAGTTTCGAGCATCAACGCCTGACCCATGGCGTCGAGCGGGCAAGGCCCTGGACGCGACGCCTCGATCGTCTGCTCAAACCACGCCTGAGCTTCATGACGCGTGGCATTGCCTATCGCGGTATCGCAGCGCTGACCATCCTGCTGGCCACGGCCATGGTGCCGCTGGAGCTGGTGCCCTTCGCCGCGGCCTTGCCGGCAGCGACCTTGCTGCTGCTGGGACTGGGGCTGATCGGGGAGGATGGCCTGGTCATCCTGCTGGCCTTGCTGGTGCTGCTGCTGGATATCGCCACGGGGTTCTGGTTGGTAGGTTGAAGGCTGCGTTGGTCGCTCAACAGCGACGCAGCGTATTTTAGGAGTCGAGGCTCGTATCCTTGATGACGCGAGATGGCTTCTGCATGCCATCAGCTGCGGGCTCATGAGAGCGCCTGCGCCGTTGCGTAGCAACGCAGTAAGACAAAAGACTGAAGTGCACCATTCAGAGGCAAACCAGGCTGTCATCTTGGTGTGGATGGCTTTGCAGGCTGGCCGTGCTCGCCTAGACTGGTCGCCTGTTCAGTGCCATGGGGGCACGAATTCGGCTACTGAAGCGGGTCTGTCGCAAGGACGTTCGTCATGTTTGATTTCATCCAGTTCGATGCTGCCTTCTGGTCCTTCGTGGTGGCCATCACCTTGCTGACAGTCACGCCCGGGGTCGACACCCTGCTGGTGATTCGCAATACCTCGCGCGGTGGCCTGCGTGACGGCGTGCTCACCAGTCTCGCGATCTGTGCCGGTCTCTTCGTGCACGCGCTGGTGTCGTCGGCGGGCATCTCGCTGATCCTGTTGCAGTCGGCATGGGCGTTCTCGGCCCTCAAGCTGGTCGGAGCGGGCTATCTGATCTGGCTGGGCATCAAGAGTCTCAAGAGTGCGCGGCGCGCGCGCGGGCTGAATGTCGACGTCAGCGTGACACGGCAGCAGGTATCGTGCTGGCTGCCGCTGCGTGAGGGCTTCCTGTCCAATGTGCTCAATCCCAAGACGGTGGTGTTCTACATGGCCTTTCTGCCGCAGTTCATCGCGCCGACCGACCCGGCCGTGCTCAAGTCATTGTGGCTGGCGGGTGTCCACTTCGTGATCGCCAATCTCTGGCAGATCAGCGTGGCGTTGATGGTCGGTGGTGCAGGGCGCTGGCTGGCAAGGCCGCGAGTCGCCTGCTGGATGGAAGGCATCACCGGGTCCGTCATGGTGCTGCTGGGGGCACGGCTGGCGCTAGGCCGCTAGGGATGAGCGGCCACTGCCAACATCGCAACGGAGCGCATGGGATGACGGTTCGTATCCTTGATGACACATGGATCCTGTGACATTGACACTGGCGGCCTTTCTCAAGGTCGTCACGCACCTGGAAGCTCGGGATATCAGTGATGTCTACGATTCCCGCGTACAGCAGGTACGGGTGCTTTACTACGGTTACACCATCGACTTCCGCCACCAGCTGTGGCGCATCGATGATGAGTCGGTCTGTGCACATCTGGAAAAGACCGGTACCGCCGTCGAGCAGCGCGAGTGCTCGCGCATGGCCAGCCGACTGTTCGTCGAGACCTGCCATGCCTTGCAGCGCCGGGGGCGGGCGGCACATATCGACACCCGCACCATGTATTGCAAGGCCGCAGCGACCTTCAAGCCCCGGCGCGACCCCTATGCGGGCATGACGCCGGCAGAGCGCAAGGCGCGCAAGGCGCTGGAAGCGGCGCATCGAGAAGCCGAGCAGGCCTGCAACCGCTACGTGCTGGATGCCCTGTCCTCGAATTCTCTGGAGATCCTGCGCCTGCGGCAACGCTACTGCGACAAGAGCAATCGATTGGCAGCACGGCTCGAACAACAATGATGCCCGGGCCGGTGCTGACGCCTGCCCGAGCCAACGACAGCAGCGGTACAGTGCTGCATTCATGACATGAAGACCGGCCCATCAAGGCTGGCATTGGCAGGGAACGCAATCGGATGAGTCTTTCACATACCCTTCGTCGCCGCCTAGGCGGGTTGAGTGCCGTGGTGCTGGTGGTCGCCGGGATAGCGGCCTGGCTGTACGCCGTCGATGAGGGGCGCTGGGTCGGACGCGTGACCACGCGCCCCGAAACGCTGAATCTCGAGTCGGTGGAGCAGGGCAACCTGCCGGTCAATCAGTTCGTCTCGCTGCGCAATCACTGGGCGGTCTATCGCGAGCACACCGAGACCTTCCGCCTCGATGCCAATGCAGACGGAGGGCGCCGCATCGAGACGCTCTATTATCCGGTCATCTCTGACATGAACCCCTATCTGCTGGAGCTGGCCGGTCTGTCACGCGCCTTCGGCGGCATCGATGGCATCCCCTCGGAAGAATGGCCGCGCATCGAGCGCATGGGCGTGCTGGTGCGAACCGACTCCGTGCAGAGTCTGGAAAACGTGCCGCCGCTGATCGAGTTCCCCGATGGCCTGTTCGGCACCGTATTGCACGCCGAGACGGATCTGCCGGGCGATGAGCGCTCCCTGCTGGCCGAGCGCTGGCCCGACATCGATCTGTCGCGTGTGATCATCATCAATGCCGGCCACCGCCCCGGCAATGTCTGGGCGATGATCGTCTATGGCGTGCTGGGCACGCTCTGCTGGGCACTGGCGGTCTGGCTGATGGTGCGACTGATGCGTACACCGCGCGTTACGCGTTCCCAGCCCTTGGCCTATTCCGGCCGAGCGGCATCGGAGCCGGTGGTGTCGCAGGCATACCCTGGCGGCGAGGCTGAGGGCGCGGGGGCGTCTCAGCCCTATGCGACTCGCTCCCATGCGGCATCTCAGCCCTATGCGGAATCTCAGTCCCATGATGACGCAGCACAGCCCCAGGGCGCTCCCGGCAAGCGCCAGGGCTGGCGTGGCAAGAGCAAGGGGAGCGACGAAGGGCGCCCCCTGAGCTATGCCGAGGCGCTGGGACGGTATACCCCTCAGCAGAAGCCGCCGTTCGGCAATGGCGTGGCTGCCTCGCGACCGGGAGAAGCCAAGGGCGAGAGCCAGTCCGGGTCCTCGCCCGCCATTCGTCCACGTCGCGATGACTGACTGAACGAATGGCTGAAAGAATGGCTGGAAGAATGGCTGAAGGGCGCAATGAGCTCTGATGCCATGGGCCTTGACGCCATGGGCCCTGATGCCATGAAAACGAAAACGCCAGCCCCAAGGGGCTGGCGTTTTCGTTGCTGGATGCTGCTGCTCGGCTCAGCGGCGATCCACTAGCGCGGTGGTGTAGCGCTGGCTGACTTCGCGGTCGCTGACCACCTTGACACCTTCGCTGGTGCCCTTGGCCAGGCTTTCGAAGATCACGCGGTAGGCCAGCACGGCCTTGACGTATTCGCGGGTCTCCTTGAAGGGGATACGCTCGACGAAGCGGTCGTATTCGCCCGGGGTGTCGGCGAGCCAACGATCGACGCGCCCCGGCCCGGCGTTGTAGGCCGCGGCGGCAGCCAGGCGGTTGCCTGAGTAGCGGTCCAGCATCTCGCGGATGTAGGTGCTGCCAAGACGGATATTGGTGACCGGATCACCCAGCGCCGCGTTGCTGGGCGTGGGCAGGCCCAGGCCGCGGCTGACCTGAGCGGCGGTGCCCGGCATCAGCTGCATCAGGCCGCGTGCGCCCACCGGCGAGGTAGCGGTGGGATTGAAGGCGCTCTCGCGACGCGCGAGTGCCATCAGCATCCACGGGTCGACGCCGGCATCGGCACCGAAGCGCTGGAAGTCCTGCTGCCAGGCCGGTGGGAAGCGCCAGGAAAGGCCATCCCACAACTGGCCGCGGATGGTGGCGAAGACGGTCAGGTCATACCATTTCTGCTGCAGTGCATAGGCTGCGAGAAGGCGTGCATCGGCGTCATCCGCTTGGGTGACGGCGTTGAACCACTCGGAGCGAGCCAGACCGATCTCGTCGATGTTCATCAGCGCCCTGACACGCTTGACGGCCGGCGTCTCGGCGACCTCGGCCAGTTCCGCGTCGGAGAAGTCCTGGTCATCGCGATTGAGCGAGTAGGCCTGCCCGATACGGTCGGCGGCCAGGAAGCCGTAGAAGTTGCGCTCGGTCGCGGCGCGCGTCCAGGCGGCGCGTGCTTCCTGCGGGCGGCCCAGGCTGTCATCGGCACGCCCCAGCCAATACTGGTAGCGGGCTTCGTTGCGGAAGCGGTCCGGCATCTTCAACACCCATTCACGCACCTGCGGCCAGTCGCCATCGCGTACCGCGTTGCGCATGCGCAGATCGAACAGCTCCTCGTCATCGAGGATGGTCAGGCGCTGATCGACCCAGCCGCGGTTGTTGGGGATGTCACGTACCAGTGAATACCAGGCCAGGTCGCGTTCGACGGTGTGGCGCTGCTCATCACTCATCGGCATGTGCGGATTCACCTTGCGCCAGGCTTCCAGCGCGGCCTCGGTGTCGGCACGCACGAAGCCATGCATGGCAGCGACGCTCAAGGCGGCGAAGGCATGGCCGCCGTGGCCGAGGTTGGTCGGCAGGCGCGTGATGGCGGCAAAGTTGCCCTCCAGCTGTTCGCGTGCCGCGATGGCCCGCTGCCAGCTGCTGGGCAGCTGGCGCTCGAGATAGCTGACCATGCCACCCTGGCCGGCAGCCCAGGCGAGCATGGCGCGTTCCCAGATGGCTTGATCATCGATCACGCCACGCTCGCGCAACGCCGAGAACAGCGGGTCACAGGCCGAGTCCTGCGAGCCGGAGACATGCCAGAGCTTCAGGCCGCCTTGCGATGCGCTCGCGACATCATTGCTCAGCTGCGCCGTGTAGTAATAGCACTGGCGCTGCGCGCCGGCCGGCACGCCATCGCTGACTTCCAGCAGGGCATCATGACGGCCGGTACGCCCGTAGGCGGAGATCGCCTGGCCTCGCATCCACTCGGCCAACGGCGAGTCCGCATGACGCTCGATGAAGGACAGCACTTCCGCGGCGGTGGCGTACGGCAGGCGGGCCTTGAGCTGGTGATATTCGATGTAGCCCTCCAGCACGTGGCCATTGACGGCGACCTGCTGAATCTCGTCAAAACGCTTGGCGCGCGCATCATCGAAGGCGGCGCGGAAGCTCTGGTCACTGGGAGTGGCGGCCTGCAGGGGCAGGCTCAGTCCCAACAGCAGGCCTAGGCCGGTGAGGTGCCGCAGCGCCGCGAAGCGACGGCTGCCACGGGATCGGAGTGTTTGCTTGCCTGGTGTCACCTGGGACTCCTGCGACTGTCGGTAAAGGGGGCGTGGGCTGGCTGCGACCTTGTGGTGGCGGTTCAGTGCCCCGATGTTGAACAAGTGCCCCGATATTGGCTATCAGGGGTTGCCGATTCAGTAACGATAGTGGCTATCGTGGCAGTGGTCGGCGCTGAATAACAGCACCATCTGATACTGATAGTGAATTATCCGAGAGTGATATCGCGGCTGTGCTGCCGCGAAGATGGCAAGCTCAGTAAACGAAATTTGTGCTATCCGTGAGGAGTCCACTATGGGCAAGGCATTATGGTTGACGCGATTGTTTGGCCGCCGACATGTGCTGGGCAAGGCAGGCGCCGCCTTGCGCACCATGGGGCCCTTGCTGCGCGACGTGGTGAGCGGACGTTATCGCCCGGTGCCTTGGAAGGCGCTGGGGTTGGCGGCCGGCGCCTTCATCTACCTGGTCTCACCGCTGGATCTGATTCCGGATCTGCTGGTGGGGCTGGGGATTCTCGATGATCTGGTGATCGTGACCTGGTTGCTCGGCAAGCTCGATGATGCGCTGGCCGACTATCGCCTGTGGCGTGGCGAGATTCCCGAACCTGATCCCTCCGAGCCGCCGACTCCCTGAAGGCGTGCAGCGTGGAAACTCCATTCCTCTACCAGCCCTGATGCTGGCACTGGCCATTGGCCGCATGGCAGGGACGCCGCGACCCTGCCATGCTCGTGACACGCTATCAAACACCAGTTTGAATGGCGCGCCGTCAGTGTTTGGTCTGCCGTTTTATCACAGGGCGGCGCACTGTTTGTTCACAAACGAGACGCGCCGCTGTGGCAACGCCCTGAACAACGCCTTTCAAGGAAATTCTGCATGCTGATCTATGCCTGCCTGCTGTTTGCCGCACTGATGCTGGTGCTGACCAAGGTGCCGGTCGCCTGGGCTCAACAGCGAACCGGACGCTACGACAACCACGATCCGCGCGCACAGCAGCGTGAACTGACGGGCTTCGGGGCCCGCGCGCTCGCCGCGCACCAGAACACCATCGAAGCCTTTCCGCTGTTTGCCGCCGGGGTGCTGGTCAGCGTGATCACCGCGCCGGGCGCGCCCATCGCGACCACGCTGGCGGTGATCTTCGTGCTGGTACGACTGGGCTATTGGGGCTGCTATCTGGCCAACATCGCCACGTTGCGCTCCCTGCTGTGGGGCGCCGGCTATCTGGTCTCCCTCACGTTGATGGCGATGCCGCTGTGGATGTGATGCCTGCAGTGCCGCAGAGCCTGCTGGGGCTGGCCGTCAATCCCGCTGACGTGCCGGCTGCGGGTGGCGTACTGGATGACGCCAGCTGGGCGCGGGCGCTGACCGGATTCCTGAGCTTCATTTCGCACACGGCGCGCTTGAACGTCAGGGTCGAGGAGGTCGCCGCGCCGGCCATTCGCATGCAGCTGCCGTGGCAGCCGGCCTTGATCGGCGATCCGCACCGCAGGCTGGTGCATGGCGGTGTGCTGACCATGTTCGCCGATACGCTGTGCGGCAGTGCCGTGCTCACGGGGCTGTCGGCACCGGAAGTCTGCCCGACGCTGGATCTGCGCCTCGATCACTACCGACCCGGCGTCGAGGGCTTGGCGTTGGTGGGCGAGGCGCGCGTGCTGCGGGTCACGGAATCGATGGTGTTTACCGAGGCGCAGATCTGGCAGCAGCCGGGCAAGATCCTGTGTCGCGCGATCGGCAACTTCGTCAGGCTCGGCGAGCGCAATACGCCCAGCGGCTTTGCCGAGGCGCTGCTGGCGGCGGCCAACGCTCAAGCCCCAGCGAATCCTTCCACGGTCGAGTCGGAACCGCTGGGGCAGTCAGCACAGGCTGCACAGCCAGCAGACGAGAAAACCGAGGCGCAGGCGCCGCGTGATGCCCAGGACCCGCGCGGACTGCTCAGTGCGCGACGTTTCGTCGAAGGGCAGCGCACACACGCCGACCTGGCGGCGCTGCTGGCGAGTCTGCCCTACGCGCAGGCGATCGGGCTTGGGCTGTGTGCCATTGACGGGCAGCAGGCGGGCGCGGCCAGCGATGTCGAGCTGCATCCTGAGCAGGCGCTGAGCTATTCCATGGCGGCGATGCCCGACAATGTCGGCAACCCGATGCTGCCGGCGGTGCATGGCGGCGTGCTGGCCGCAGCGATGGAAACCGCCGCGACGCTTGAGGTGCTCAGGCGGCATGGGCGCGGTGGTCGTGAAGCGCGCCTGCCCAAGCTGATCGATTTCTCCATCGACTATCTGGCCACGGCGCGCGGCGATCAGGTGACGCGCATCGACTGTGAAGTGATGCGTGAAGGTCGGCGCATGACCAATGTGCGCGTCAGTGCCTGGCAGAAATCCCGCGAGCAACCAGTCGCCAGCGCGCGCATGCACTTCGTGCTGGAATCACTCGCCTCCCCGTGATGGGCAGGCGATGTCTTCTCCACAAGCTTCACGCTTGAAAGCGCCCCCCCTGATGGCTACCTCTCCGTTGGCTCCCTTCGTTGCTACCCCAGGGAGCCGCTTGGGTGTTTCTGTGCCATGCGCCAGGTTGGGCCGGGCGCAATCATCTGTCGCTAGTGCCTTGAAATCCCTCACCCTTGCCCCATATCTGATCCACGAGTGCTTCCTTCGATCTGCCGCCCAAGAAAGGCAGGCGTCGGCGAGCCGGTTCCATTGTTGCGGGGGCGCTCTGGCCACCGCGAATCTTCTTTTCAGGCATCCACGACATAGAGGTCCCTTTCGATGACGACCGCCACTCACACCGAAACGCATGGCTTCCAGACAGAAGTGAAGCAGCTGCTTCACCTCATGATCCACTCGCTGTATTCCAACCGCGAGATATTCCTGCGCGAGCTGGTCTCCAACGCGGCGGATGCCTGCGACAAGCTGCGCTACCAGGCGCTGGACAACGATGCCCTCTACGGCAACGACAGCGAACTGCGCATCGAGATCGAGCACGACGCCGAGGCGAAGACCATCACCCTGCGTGACAACGGCATCGGCATGAGCCGTGACGATGTGGTCGCCAACCTGGGTACCATCGCGCGCTCCGGTACCGCCGAGTTCATGAAGAACCTGTCGGGTGACCAGCAGAAGGATTCGCGTCTGATCGGTCAGTTCGGGGTTGGCTTCTACTCCGGCTTCATCGTCGCCGACGAGATCACCGTGCGTACCCGTCGCGCCGACCTGGGCGCTGACCAGGGCGTCGAGTGGACCTCGCGTGGCGAAGGCGAGTTCAGCGTCGCCGACATCGAGCGCGCCGAGCGCGGTACCGAGATCGTGCTGCACCTCAAGGACGATGCCATCGAGTTCGCTGACGATCATCGTCTGCGCAACCTGGTCACCAAGTACTCCGACCATATCGAACTGCCGGTGCGCATGAAGCGCGTCGAGAAGGACGAGGAAGGCAACGAACAGGTCCACTGGGAAACTGCCAACTCCGCCACCGCGCTGTGGGTGCGCTCCAAGTCCGAGGTCAGCGACGAGGAGTACAAGAACTTCTACAAGCACGTCTCGCATGACTTCTCCGACCCGCTCAGCTGGAGCCACAACAAGGTCGAGGGCAAGCTCGAGTACACCAGCCTGCTGTTCGTGCCGGGCCGTGCGCCGTTCGACCTCTACCAGCGCGATGCCGCGCGTGGCCTGAAGCTCTACGTGCAGCGCGTCTTCATCATGGACGACGCCGAGCAGTTCCTGCCGCTGTACCTGCGCTTCATCAAGGGCGTGCTGGACACCAATGACCTGTCGCTGAACGTCTCGCGTGAACTGCTGCAGCAGGACCCACAGGTCGACAAGCTCAAGTCCGCGCTGACCAAGCGTGGCCTGGACATGCTCAAGAAGCTGGCCAAGGACCCCGAGCAGTACCAGACCTTCTGGAACCAGTTCGGCTCCGTGCTCAAGGAAGGCCCGGCGGAAGACTTCGCCAACCGCGAGAAGATCGCCGAGCTGCTGCGCTTCTCCACCACCGAGACCGACAGCGCGACCCAGGACCAGTCACTGGCCCAGTACGTCGAGCGCATGAAGGAAGGCCAGAGCAAGATCTACTATCTGGTCGCCGACAGCTTCAATGCCGCCAAGTCCAGCCCGCACCTCGAGATCTTCCGCAAGAAGGGTATCGAAGTCCTGCTGCTGACCGACCGCATCGACGAGTGGCTGATGAGCCACCTCACCGAGTTCGACGGCAAGTCCTTCGCGGATGTCGCCAAGGGCGATCTCGACCTCGGCGATGTCGAGAACGAAGAAGAGAAGAAGGCCCAGGAAGAGACCGCCAAGGCCAAGGAAGATCTGGTCAAGCGCGTCAAGGAAGCGCTGGCCGAGAACGTTCAGGAAGTGCGCATCACGCACCGTCTGACCGATTCCCCGGCCTGCGTGGTGCTGCCGGAACACGAGATGGGCTACCAGATGCGCAAGATGATGGAAGCCGCTGGCCAGCCGCTGCCGGAAGTGAAGCCGATTCTCGAGCTGAACCCGGAGCACGCCCTGGTCACGCGTCTGGAAGGCGGTGAAGGCGATTACTTCACCGATCTGGCACACGTGCTGCTCGATCAGGCCATCATCGCCGAAGGCGGTGCGCTGGAAGATCCGGCCGCTTACGTGCGCCGCCTGAACAGCATGCTCAGCGCCTGAGACGGCGGAACGATCGAGCCACTGGCTTGATCAAGCATGTCCGCAACGACGCCCCCGCAGCCTATGCTGCGGGGGCGTTTTGCTTCAGGAGCAACGATAGCGTTCAGCGCGAGGTGCAAGGCTTGACGGGCAGGAAGGGCAGGAAGGGCAGGAAGGGCAGGAAGGCGGCAAGGGAGGAATGAAGGAGTGAAGGAGGAATCGCAGGGAGCGCAGAGCGCGCGCCGCGTCCGTGGCGCGAAAGGCAGGCATCATCTGGCGGTCTGTCGGTGACGGACGACAGGGCTTGCCGTGTCTTTCCTCGCTTGGCCGGCCTCACCATCTTCTCGCCCACGCGTTTTTAGGGTTTCATGCAGCCTCATGAGATACGCTGATGGTATCTCGCGTCTTGCTACTGCATCCCTCTCGATGAGCGCAGCACATGACTTACCTACCTTTCTCTGCGGATTGGCTGACTGGCGGAGTGCGTGGCCTGCCACGCCTGTCTGCGTGGGCCTGGGCGTGGGCCTGGTCGCGGCGCTTGTTGCGCCTGAGCTCTGTTCGTCTGGGCTCTGTCCGTCTGGTCAGTGTCGCCTTGCTGCTGGTGATGGGGCTGGGCTCGATGGCGCAGGCGGCGCGGCCGGATGATGAGCTGCTGGCCCGTGACAAAACCCATCAGATGCCGGACCTGCGGCCCTATCCCGCTGGCAACCAGCGCAAGGTCGCATTCTTCGAACTGATGATTCCGCTGGTGGTGGCCGAGAACCAGCGCATCGCCGAGCAGCGTGATTGGTTGCTGGCGATGCGCAAGCGTGCCGGCGACGGAGGGCGTGACTACAGCGAGCGCGAGCAGGAGCGTCTCAACGGCCTGTGTGATCAGGCCAATCTGCCCTGTGACGTCACGCGCGAGGACATCGGCGTCAGCTGGACGCGCCTGCTGCTGCGCATCGATACCCTGCCGCTGGACATGGTGCTGGTGCAGGCCATCGAGGAGTCGGGCTGGGGGACGTCGGGCCATGCCCGCGACGCCAACAATCTGTTCGGCATGCGCTGCTTCTCGCGCGGCTGCGGTATCGGGCCGCCGGGGCGTGAATATCGGCGTTTCGAGAGCCTGGAGGCCGGTATCGCCGCCTATTTCGACAATCTCAACTCCCAGCGCAGCTATGCCGAGCTACGTGAGCTGCGCGGGCGTCTGCGCAACGCGGGCCAGCCGGTGCGCGCCGAAGACCTCATCCCGACGCTGAGTGCCTACTCGACGCGGGGCAACGCCTACTTCACCACGCTCTATGATCTGTTGCGCTGGAATCGTGGCCTGATGCGTACCGTGCGTGAGCGCCTCGCGGCCAATGGCGCCCTGTCCTAGTCATGATCGCGCAGCGAAGGTCTTGCCCCCCGCGCTGACAGGGGGGATCATGCCGCCATGCATCTGAGCAATGATCAACGGCGAATTCTCGCCCATCCCTTTCCCTCGCGCCTGCGCGATCGCACGCCGGCCAACAGCGCCGAGCACAGCGATTGCGTGGTGGTGCGTGCCTGTGCCGGCAGCGGCAAGACCGTGCTGATGGTCGAGCTGGCGCGTACCTACGCCGACGAGACCCTCATCTACACCTCGCTCAACCCGGCGGTGGCCGGGCGGACCGCCAGTCAGCTGCCCGCCAATGTCCAGTCGCTGTCGCTGCATCAGCTGGCGCGCCAGGCCTTGATGGAGGAGTACGGCGACAAGCTCAAGCGGCAGCCCGACATCACGCGCCGTCTGGCGCCGCAGAGCCTCAGCTGGCTGGGCAGTCTTTCCAGTCAGTCGCGCAGCCTGATCGCCCAGGGCCTGAACACCTTCTTCGCCGAGAGTGACGCGGTGCCCATGCCTGAGCACCTGCCTGAAGGCGTGGCACAACGGCTGAGTGCCAATGAACTGCGCCAGCTGGTCGAGAGCATGCGACTGGTGTGGGAGTGCCTGCTGGACCCCGCCGATCATCAACAGAGCCTGTCGTTCAACGCCTTGCTCAAGCTGTGGTCGCAGCATGGCCAGTCGCTGGAGGCCGACCTGGTGATGCTGGATGAGGCGCAGGACGCCACGCCAGCGCTGCTGGCCATGTTGCGTCGCCAGCGCTGCGACCTGCTGCTGATCGGCGACCCGCATCAGAGCCTGTCGCGTCAGGTGGAAGGCATGAGCTCGCTGGATTCGCCGCTGCTGGCCGATGCCACCGTCTACTCGCTGCCCGGCGCCTGGCGCTTCGGGCCGGCATTGGCGGCGCTGGGCACGCGGCTGGCGGCCTGTTCGCCCACCGCCCGCGAGCAGGCCATGAGCGGCCTCGGCCCGGCGACCCGTCTGGCGCTGCCCGCGGTGCGTGAGGCATTGCTGCACTCCGGCAAGCGCCATGCGGTGATCAGTGCCGGCCCGGTGGCAGCGCTGGGGGAGGCGCTGTCACTGCATCAGCGCGGCATCGCGGTGGCCTGGCTGGACGGCATCGAAGGCTATCCGCTGGCGGGGCTGCTGGACCACTGGCGACTCTGGCGCGCGCATCAGATGGCCGAGCAGGGCGACAGCGCGAGTCAGCGTGAGTGGTGGCGACTGCTGCCCCCCTCCCTGACACGGCTCGGTCAGACCCCGGCGCAGGTGCTGGGAGCTCTGACGCGTCTCGATGATCACCAGGCGCGCAGCCTGCATGAGCTGGCCTCCTGGTATGCCCAGGCGCCGCTGGATCAATGGATCGGGGAGCTGCGCAAGCACGATGGCGACCTGCAGGCCGCCATCGTCAGTGCTCACTCGCGGGGACAGTCGGTCGAGCTGCCCACGGTCATGCTGGGGACGGTGTTCCGCGCCAAGGGTCTCGAATTTGATTGCGTGGTGCTGGCCGATGATCTGGCATTGTCAAGCGCGCGCCAGCAATTGCCCAATCAGGTGCTGGTCACCAATCTCAGCTACACCGCCGCCACGCGGGCACGCCAGCTGCTGGTGCTCAATGAGCGCCTGAGCCACTGGTGGCAGGCGCAGGGCGAGAGTGAGCGCTTCTCTCTGCTCGAGGCACTGCCACAGGCCTGGCTGAGCGAGTCCACGCATGGCGTGCAGGCGCCGCACCCGTGGTGGGGCAAGGCACGCCTGTCGGAGTTGGCGCTGACACCGCGCAAGCGCCTGCTGCTGCGCCGCCATGAGACATCGCTTGAGGGCACGTCTGCTGCGGCTGGCACGCGCGATCAGGCGCCAGCCTCGGGCGCTCCTGCCAGCCATGCTCAGCACCTGACTCATGATCAGCATCTGGGCCATGCCCGGGGCTCCGACGATGCCCTGCAGGCGCTCAAGCGTCAGGCACGCACCGACACGACGGCGCGCAAGCTGTATGAAATGGCCAGCAAGCTGCCGCCCGGGCGACCCTCCGGCGGCCTGCGCAGCCTGCTGACCCTGAGCGACGCCGCCGCGTCCACTTCTTCCCCCAGCGAGTCGCCGACCCCCGGCGGCCCGACGGAGCCTCTTGATGAGTGAGTTTGCCCCTACGCCCGCCGCGCACGTGCACGACCTGGCGGCGCTGCGCTTCAACAATCGCTATGCCCGCCTGCCGGAGCACTTCTTCACGCGTGTCGCCCCGCAGCCGCGACACGGCACGCGCATTGCCGATGTGAGTCCTGACTGCGCCCGCCTGCTGGGGCTGGAGGCGCCCTTGACCTCCGATGCCTCCAGCGAGGAGGCGCTCGAGCAGCTGCGCCTCCTGATGGCCGGTGAGCAGTTGCTGCCGGGCATGGACGCATTGGCCCAGAAATACACTGGCCATCAGTTCGGTCACTACAATCCGCAGCTCGGCGACGGGCGAGGCATTCTGCTCGGCGAGCTTGAGACCGATCACGGCAAGACCTTCGATCTGCATCTCAAGGGCGCCGGCCGTACGCCTTACTCGCGCTTCGGCGATGGTCAGGCGGTGGTGCGCTCCAGCGTGCGCGAGTATCTGGCCAGCGAGTACATGGCCGCGCTGGGCATTCCCACCAGCCGCGCGCTGGCGCTGGCGGTGAATGCCGAGCGGGTCCAGCGCGAGACCGTCGAGCCCGGCGCTACCGTGTTGCGCGTCTGCGAGAGCCACCTGCGCTTCGGGCACTTCGAGTGGCTGGCCCACTCCGGCCGGCATGAAGACCTCAAGACGCTGATCGATCACGCCCTGCGGGAGCATTTTTCAGAGTGTCTGCCCGAGGAGCTGACTGAACCTCTGTCTGAGTGCCTGCCCGAAGAGCTGACTGAACGTCTGCCGGAAGGCGGCGCGCAGGCAGCGGCGGACCAGCCGCTTGCAGACCAGCCCCTTGCAGATCAGGTGCGCGTGACCAGTGCGCTGGCCATGTTCGAGACAGTGATCACTCGCACCGCGAAACTGATCGCGGCCTGGCAGGCCTACGGCTTCGTGCATGCGGTGATGAACACCGACAACATGTCGCTGCTGGGGCTGACCTTCGATTACGGGCCCTACGCCTTCCTCGATGGCTATGAAGAGAACCTCGTGCCGAATCATACCGATCAGGCCGGGCGCTATGGTTTCGCCCAGCAGCCGGGCATCGGGCTATGGAATCTGGAGCGTCTGGGGATCGCGCTGTCGCCGCTGATCGATGTCGAAGCGCTCTCTGCTGCGCTGGGCACCTACGAGGGCGAGTTGCAGCGCGAATATGCCCGCCTGTTGCGCGCCCGTCTCGGGTTGCCGGATGCTCGTGATGAGGACATGACGCTGGTGAAGCAGTGGCGCGAGCTGCTGGCGGCCGGCAAGGTCGACCACACCCATGCCTACCGTCTGCTCAGTCATTGGCATGTCGCGCAGCCCGCGCCGGAAACGCTGGTCGTGCGTCTGGCGGGTGAGCGTGGGCCGCATGGCAACTCGGCCCAGGCGCGCGATGAAGCCTCGGCGTGGCTCGCGCGCTATCAGGTGCGCGTCATGGCCATCGGGCTCTCCGCCGAGGATGAGCGCCAGCGTCGTCTGGCCATGCTCGGCTGCAATCCGCTCTATGTGCCGCGCACGCATCTGCTGCTGGAGGTGATCGCACGGGTCGAGCAGGGCGATGACACTACGCTCAAGGCCTTGCGTCAGCGTCTGACGGCGCCTTTCTTCCGCCCCGAGGAGGGCAGTCTGGAGGCGGCGCTGGCGCTGGGGCAGGCGCAGGGCGTGGATGCCGAACTCGTCGATGACTGGACACGGCCACCGGCGGCGAATGCAGCGCCGATCTGCATGAGTTGCTCTTCCTGAGCGGTTCTCATGAAGGGGGGCTGATCTGCTTCGCTGACAGTGCAAGCCATGGCCGGACATCCGCTTGGCGCAATGCAGGAAGCACGCGCTGACACTCAAGTCATCGTCACGAAAATGGGATACTGCTGCGGCGGTATCCCATTTTTCATGGCAGACGCTGTGGCAGCCATAAGCTTGAGATTATGCGATGCATAACACAAAGCTGAGCTATTCTTGGTGGGGTGCCTTTTGTAAACTCATTGCAAATCAGTCACTTGGTAGTGTCGCAAGGCGCCTGTCAGCATAAGGCAGCTGTTATGGCTGCCATAACGATAGCTTTATGCTTGATTTTATTGCTTTTTTTGCAATGCAGCGCTTGACCCTGATGCACCGACAAGAAAAGACTGATGCTGGACACTCATCGTGTCGCGGGTGATGTCAGGCCTTCTGGCCATGCGTGAGTCACGGCTTGCGATTCAGGCAAGTCTCACCTGTGACAGGCAATAACGTCGCTGAAAGCGCCTCCGGCAGGCAGGATGGCGCGAATCAGCGCTCAACAGGAACGACGCCATGAACCTTTCAAGGCTGGCAGCCTCAGGCATGAACACGGACGTGAAACGAGGTGCGCGATGCTGAATATTCTAGTCGTGCGCGAGATGCGTGCACCGGACCTGGTGACACCCGACGAGGGTGTGAGCAGCACATTGGCGCGCGGGGAATGCCGCGTCGCGCTGGACCCGGTGACGGCCGGCAAGCTCGCGCGTCACCTGGACAGCAGCGTCAGTGACACCAGCGATGCCATCGTGCACGTGGAGAGTGGTGCCGGACGTCATGCACACTTCGACGATGCGGCCTACGCCGCCCAGCCCGGGGTGGCGGTCGTCGCCGAGGCCGATATCGCGGCGGCGCGTGCCGCCGCGGATCTCGTGCTGTGCGTGCGCACGCCCAGCGAGTCACAGATCAGCGAGTTGCGTGAAGGCGCGGTGGTGGTGGCATTGATGACGCCGTACCAGAACCCGCAGCTGATCAGCAAGCTTGCCAGCCAGGGGCTGACCAGCCTGTGCATGGAATTCGTGCCGCGTATCTCGCGCGCCCAGAGCATGGACGCCTTGTCCTCGCAGGCGGGTGTCGCGGGCTATCACGCCGCGCTGCTGGCGGCCAACGAGTCCTCGGTATTCTTCCCGATGCTGACGACTGCCGCCGGGACCGTGCGTCCTGCGCGTGTCGTGGTGGTCGGTGCCGGCGTCGCGGGTCTGCAGGCCATCGCGACCGCCAAGCGTCTCGGCGCCCAGGTGTGGGCCTATGACATCCGCGCTGCCGCGCGTGAGCAGGTCGAATCGCTGGGCGCCAAGATGATCGATACCGGCGTCGATGCCTCCGGCGAGGGCGGCTACGCCCGCGAGCTGACCGATGACGAGCGCGCCCAGCAGGCCGATGCGCTGGCACGTCACATGGGTGATGCGCATGTGGTGATCTCCACCGCCGCGATTCCTGGGCGTCCGTCGCCGCGTATCATCAGCCGCGAGATGGTCGAGGGCATGAAGCCCGGCGCCGTGCTGGTCGATCTCGCCGCCGAAGGCGGTGGCAACTGTGAACTGACCGAGCCCGGCAAGCGTGTCGAGCATGCCGGCGTCACGGTACTGGGTCCGCTGGACATGGCCTCGAGCCTGGCGGTCAATGCCAGCGAGATGTACGCCAAGAACCTCTTCAACCTGCTGACCCCCTTCATGAAGGACGGCGAACTGACGCTGGACTTCGAGGATGCGGTGCTCGGCCCGATGCGTCTGACCGAAGGCGGCCGCATCACCCACGATGACGTACGCGCTCGCGCGGAGGACGCCGCATGATCGAAGGACTTTCTGCCGTATACATCCTGATGCTGGCGGCCTTCGTCGGCTACGAGGTCATCTCGCGCGTGCCGGTGATTCTGCACACGCCACTGATGTCCGGTTCCAACTTCATCCACGGCATCGTGCTGGTCGGGGCGATGATCGCCCTCGGTCAGGCCGAGACCGGCATGCAGCAGTTCATCGGCTTCATCGCCGTGCTGCTGGGCGCCGGCAACGCGGTCGGCGGTTATGTGGTCACCGAGCGCATGCTGGAAATGTTCAAGACCAGTGATCGCAGCAAGGGCACAGACGCTGCCAATGGCATCAACGACAAGGAGGCTCGCTGATGAACTGGCTGGTCGAAACAGGGTATTTCGCGGCGGCGGTGGTCTTCATCCTCGGCCTCAAGCGCATGTCACATCCTTCCACGGCACGCAGCGGCATCCATTGGGCCGGTATCGCGATGGTCGTGGCTACGCTGCTCACCTTCCTGCATCCGCAGATTGATGGTCGTTATGGCCTGATGCTGCTGGCCATCGTCATCGGTGGCGGTATCGCCTGGTACTCTGGCAACAAGGTCGAAATGACCGACATGCCGCAGATGATCGCCATCTACAACGGCATGGGCGGCGGTGCGGCAGCGGCGATCGCCGCGGTCGAGCTGATGCGCATGAGCGATAACCCGGCACTGATCGAGCAGCACGGCTCGCTGGCGCTGTGGTTGGGTGTACTCGGGGCGATGATCGGTGCGGTGGCCTTCTCCGGTTCCATCGTGGCCTGGGCCAAGCTGGATGGGCGTCTCAAGAAGGCGTTCAACTTCCCGAGTCAGCAGCTGATCAACATGATCGTGCTGGGCCTGACGGTCTATCTGGGCATCGTGATCGCGGCGGTGGAACCATCAAGCTCGCTGGTGCTGGTGTTCTTCGCGCTCGCGTTGCTGTTCGGCGCGATGTTGGCTCTGCCCATCGGTGGCGCCGACATGCCGGTGATCATCTCGCTGTTCAATGCGCTGACCGGCCTTGCGGTGGCGATGGAAGGCTTCGTGCTCGGCAATGCCGCGATGATCATCGCCGGTACTGTTGTCGGGGCGGCCGGTACGCTGCTGACCCAGCTGATGGCCAAGGCCATGAATCGCCCGATCCGCAACGTGCTGTTCAAGCAGTTCGGTGGCGCATCAGGTGTCGAGCAGGGCGAGATCGAGGGCAGCATGAAGGCTTCCGATCCGATGGACGCCGCCGTGCAGCTGGCCTTCGCCGAGCGCGTCATCATCGTGCCGGGCTATGGCATGGCGGTGGCACAGGCGCAGCACAAGGTCTGGGAGATGGTCGAGCTGCTGGGTGAGCGTGGCGTCGAAGTGCGCTTCGCGATCCACCCGGTCGCCGGTCGCATGCCGGGTCACATGAACGTGCTACTGGCGGAAGCCGGCGTGCCCTACGACATGATCGCGGACCTGGACGAGATCAACAACGACTTCGAGACCACCGACGTCACGCTGGTCATCGGCGCCAATGACGTGGTCAATCCGGTCGCCAAGAACGACGCCTCAAGCCCGCTGTACGGTATGCCGATCCTCAACGCCGACCAGTCACGCAATGTGCTGGTGATCAAACGCGGTCAGGGCTCCGGCTTCTCCGGGGTCGAGAATCACCTGTTCTATCTTGACCACACGCGCATGGTATATGGCGATGGTCAGAAGGTGGTCGGCGACATGATCACGGCCCTCAAGACACTGTGATCTGACGCCTCGGTGTGATGGGGCAAGTCTGCCGCCATCACGCCAGTGCCGAACAGACCGGTAATTTCTGCGCCTCAGGGGGCAGGAATTGCCGGTTTTTTTGTACATGTCGAGAGTTCATGCATATCGAGAGTTCATGCGTATCGATGGTGCATGCCGGTCGATTGCTTGCGAGGCGCGCGTGGCAGGCGCGTCACTCAGGCGCAGCCCCCTGCGTTGGCCACGAGGTCTGCGCAGACATCTCTTGTTCAGCATTCTCTGACAAACTATGAGTACAATGCCTGCCATTCACTGAGCACATCGTCATCCAAGGAGTCAGCATGTCTGCCACTACCCCTTCACCTCGTCGGGCCATTCGTGATCGCGAGGTAAGCGAAACGACCCCTCAGGCGGTGGGACTCAATGTCTGCGTGCTGGGTGGCGGCAGCTTCGGGACCGCTATCGCCTCGATTGCCGCCGACAACGGTGCCAGCGTCACCCAGTGGATGCGTGATGCCAGCCAGGCCGAGGAGGTCAACACCCGGCACCGCAATTCGGGCTATCTGCCGGGCTTCGAGATCAATGCCTCGGTGCGTGCCACCACCGACATGGCCGATGCTCTGGCCGAGGCCGAACTGGTGTGCGTGGCGATTCCCTCCAAGGCCTTCCGTACGGTGGTCCGTCAGGCGCGCGCTCACCTGCGTGAAGGGCAGATACTGGTGGCCACCACCAAGGGCATCGAGAGCGAAGGCTTCACCCTGATGAGCGAGGTGCTGGAGCAGGAAACCGGCTTCACGCACATCGGCGTGCTGTCTGGCCCCAATCTGGCGGCCGAGATCGCCCAGCGGCAGCTGACGGCCACGGTGATCGCCTCCGATGATGCCTACACCCGCGCTCGCGTGCAGACGGCCTTCGGCTGCGACTATTTCCGTGTCTACGCCAGCAATGATCGCTACGGCGTCGAGCTGGGCGGGGCGCTGAAGAACATCTACGCCATCGCGGCCGGCATGGCCGCGGCCCTGGGCATGGGCGAGAACACCCGCGCCATGCTGATGACCCGCGCGCTGGCCGAGATGAGCCGCTTCGCCGTGGCCAAGGGCGCCAATCCGATGACCTTCCTCGGCCTTGCCGGCGTGGGCGATCTGATCGTGACCTGCTCCTCGCCGTTGTCGCGCAACTATCGGGTCGGCTACGCACTGGGAGAAGGGCGCACCCTCGACCAGGCGGTCGAGGTGCTGGGGCAGGTCGCTGAGGGTGTCAACACCGTGCGATTGGTGCAGGATGAATCCGAGCGACTGGGCATCTACATGCCGCTGGTCAGTGGCATGGCCAAGGTGCTGTTCGAGAATGTCGACCCGCATCACATGGCCCGCGCGCTGATGGGCGGTGAGCAGTCCAGCGATGTGGAATTCGTGCTGTCGCGTGAGTCGGTGCAGCAGGCGCGGCAGTTGGAACCCGACGGCTCCTGAGGACTCATAGCAGGTAGCGGGTGATGGAGCGTGTTTCGCCATCCCCTTGTCTGACTCGTGCAACGCTCCGGTTGGCGAGTCCCTGGTCATCGGCCGCAGCGACAGAGCGAGTGATGTAGCGCTTGCGCTGCGGCAGTCATCTTTTCAGGAGAATGTCATGAGTGTACTGATCATGCGTCACGGTGAGGCCCAGGCCGGCACGCCGGACCCCAGCCGCGAATTGAGCGAATATGGCCGCGAAGAGGCGCGCCGCATCGGTCGCTGGTTGGCCCATCAGCTGCCCGCCGAGCGGCGTGCACGCCTGACGCTGGTCGTCAGTCCGTTCACCCGCGCCCAGCAGACCGCCCAGGAGATCTCCTCGGCGCTGGAGTTGAGTGGTGAGCAGCAGACCACGCTCGAGATCATCACCCCGGACGACCCGCTGACGCCGGTGCTCGACTGGCTGCAGACCCATGTGCCGCCCACCTCTGAAGGGCGCGAGCCGCGTGACTGGCTGATCATCAGCCACAATCCGCTGGTCTCGAATCTGGCCAGCGCCCTGGTCGATGGCCCCGGCAGTACCCAGCTGGCCTTTGCCACCGCAAGTCTTGCCTGGCTGGACGCCGGTGTCTGGGCCGCTGGCCTGGCGGATCTGCACCAGTTCGTGAGCCCGGCGGAACTGGCGTAAGTCACGCGCGGTGGTCATTGAGCTACAACCATTGAGCTACAACCATTGAGCTACAACCATTGAGCCACAACGAAACGCCCCCGCCAGTGCAGACTGGCGGGGGCGTTTCGTTGTGACCTGCAGCCAGACCGCTGCTGCTTGATCAGACCGCTGCTACTTGATCAGACCGCTGCTGCTAGACCAGACCGCTCAGCTTGAGCACGAAGATGCCTGCCGTGATGGTGATGCCCGCCATCAGAGTGCTGATGGCGATGATGTTGGCGGCCAGGCGGTCATTGCCGCCCATCGCCCGCACCATCACGAAGCTTGCCGCCGCCGTCGGCGAGGCGAAGAACAGGAACAGCACTCCGAGTTCGGTGCCGCGGAAGCCCAGCAGCACGGCGACGGTGGTCGCCAGCAGCGGCACGCTGATCATCTTCATCAGGCTGGCACTGAGGGCCAGCTTGCGGCCTTCACGCAGCGAGCGCATCGACAGGGTGCCGCCGATGCAGATCAATGCCAGCGGCAGCGTCATGCGCGCGAAGTAGTCGCCGGAGGTCTCCAGCCACTCGGGCAGCTGCCAGCTGAATGCCGCAAAGGGCAGGGCGGCCAGCACACCGAGAATCAGCGGGTTGGTGATGATGCCGCGCGCGATGCCACTCCAGCTGGTGCGGCCATCGCCGAGATAGCTCGACAGCACCACCACCGACAGCATGTTGTAGGACAGGATCACGACGCCCATCAGGATGCCGCCCATCGAGAGGCCGAGATCGCCATAGAGATTGGCGGCCAGTGCCAGCCCGACGATGGCGCAGTTGCCGCGAAACGAGCCCTGTACCACCTCGCCGCGTTCCTTTCTCGGCACGCGCAGGATCGCCCAGCCCCACAGCAGCAGGAAGGTGCCCAGTGTCGCCAGCGCGAAATAGGTCAGCATGCCCGGGCGCAGGGCGTGATCCAGGTCCGCGCGCACGATGGAGAGGAAGACCAGCGCCGGCATGGTGCCCTTGAACACCAGCGATGAGGCGGTGCCGATGAAGGTGTCATCGATCCAGCCAAGACGTTTGAGGCCCAGGCCCAGAAATACCATCGCGAAGACCGGAACGGTGACGTTCAGGGTCGCGACGAACAGCGCCAGCATGTCGTTCATGAAGTAGTCTCGCTCATTTCCGCCCTTGTCCTGTGAGTGTTGCGGTCTGTCTGGTGAGGCTTTTGGTCAGTGTCTGGCGAGCGTTGCGCTACCGCGGCGGCCCGTTGCAGCCCCGTCGTGAACTGCCGCGGCGGCCTGGCTCAGGCCAGCCAGAAGCCCGTGATCAAGGCCGCTGCCAGCAAGGCCCAGAACAGGCCATTGCGCAGGCGGGTATCGCGACGCGGCCTGGAAGACGGCGAGGAAGTAGCGGACTGCTTGTCATGCTTGGGCATCGAGGGGTCCTGTCCAGCAAGGTGAAAGGTTGGCTCAGCAGGTGAAGGCTCAGCGGGTGAAGGCTCAACGTGTGAAGGCTCTGGCGGGCCGGCGGCCAGCCAGCAAGGCGCTCTGACAACAGCGCGTGCCTGTCATCCGCCCAGCATATCAGGCTTTCCTTAGATTTAGGGATAGTCGTTCAGCTCGGGCATCAGCCCCGGTGCTAGTTCCGCTATCAGGTCGCGTTGAGCGCATGCCGCCAACCAGGGGCGCGGGGGGCGTGGTGGTAGAGAAGACCGCCGCCGAGACCTGCCTTGAGGGCCGGCAAAGGGCGGAATAGACGCCATAACCGCGCGAGTGGCGACTGTGCGCGCACTCCTGCTTGGCGAGCGCAGGCTGTCCGCTTACCCTGTGCGCTGCATTGTCATCTGTCACGGTTATCTGCCGAGGCCACTGTTATCTTCCGGCCTCATGATTACCTGCCGGAACCATCAGCCCCGGCAGCGCATTGCCCCTATCAAGAAAAGTACAAGGAGCGGGTATCTTGCAGGACCCATACACGACCTCTGCGTCATCTTCTGCCGCGACGCCCTCTGACGCGACGCCCTCTGACGCGACGCCCTCTGCTGCGACTCGCTCTGCGGCAGCTCGCTCTGCTGCAGCTCCCGCGCGCGCGTCTGCCGAGCCGTCCGCTTCCCCGGCGCTGTTGGTCAGCCATGGGCTCGGGCGTCAATTCGGCCAGCAACAGGCTGTCACCGGGCTGACCTTCACGGCCTCGCGTGGTGAGGTCATCGGTCTGCTGGGTCCCAATGGCGCCGGCAAGACCACCAGCCTGCGCATGCTGGCGGGCACGCTCGCCGCCACCCAGGGCCAGCTGGAGCTGGAAGGCGAAGCCTTCGATGGTCGCGCCAGTCAGCGCCAACTCAATCGTCTCAAGCGTCGTATCGGCTATCTGCCGGAGGGCGCGCCCCTGTGGCCGCAGCTGACGGTGCGCGAGAGCCTCGAGTGCGTGGCGGGTCTGCATGGGTTGTCGCGCAAGGTGCGCAATGATCGTCTTTCAGCATTGATGGACCGCCTGGATATCGCGCCTTTCGCCAATCAATTGTGCGCTGTGTTATCCAAAGGCTATCGTCGTCGTGTGGTGCTGGCGATGGCGTTGACCCATGACCCGGACATCCTGCTGCTCGATGAGCCCACCGATGGGCTGGACCCGCTGCAGAAGGACAGCGTGCGCGCCTTCATTCGCGAGCTGGGGCGCGAGCGTCTGATCATCGTCTCCACCCATCTGCTGGAGG
This sequence comes from Cobetia sp. MC34, assembly GCF_018340035.1. NCBI lineage: Bacteria > Pseudomonadati > Pseudomonadota > Gammaproteobacteria > Oceanospirillales > Halomonadaceae > Cobetia > Cobetia sp. MC34. The sequence continues at coordinate 8,069 of NZ_JADPPY010000037.1, read as the reverse complement.
AAGTGCCTCGCATCTGTGACCGCGTGCTGGTCATGGCCAATGGCCAGCTGGGCTTCGATGACACGCCGGAGGCGCTGGCCGCGACCTCCGTCAGCGAAGGCATTCTGGGCGGCAGTCGTTCGCGCTACGGCGCGGGGTATGGGGCGAGTTCCAGCCTGCCGGTATGGCGAGTGACGCTGAGTCGGGCCCTGAGCGAGCGCGAGCTGGCCAGTGTCTCGCGTCTGCCGGGCGTGGCAGCCATCACGCCCGTCAAGCCCGGCGATGCCATGGCGCGTGACAAGTCGCCGCTGGTGGTCTCGACCGGCGCCGTGCTGCGTCTGGCCGGGCGTCTCCACCAGGACCCGCGCCCGGCGCTGGCACGCTGGTGCAGCTACATGGAAATCCGCCTCGATGAATGCGTCCACGAACGGGGTGATATCGAGGTCGCGTTCCGCCAGCTGGTGACGCGCATGGCGGAGCAGCCCTCGCCGCTGCCGATGCGCAAGCAGTCACCGCGAGCAGATCAGGAGGTGTCGTCATGAGGGCCGTTCTCGCGCTGGTCCGCCGTGACCTGCATCAGGCACTGACGCAGGGCGCCAGCTGGTCGCTGCTGGTGGTGATGGCGGTGCTGGCCCCGCTGGGGGCCTTCGAGGTGGGCGATCTGCTGGCACGTGATCGCGCCGATCTTGGCTCGCTGTGGCAGGTGTTGCCCTGGCTGCTGGTGCTGTGGACGCCGCTGCTGGCCCTGCGTGGCTGGCCGGAAGAGCGTGCCAATGGCCTGCTCGAATGGCTGTCCGGCCTCGGGCTGGGGTCGTGGCGACTGGCCAGCGCACGCCTGATCAGTGCCAGCGTGCTGGGCTGGCTGGGGCTTGCGATGACGGCGCCGCTGGTGGTGCTGATCCATTGGCTGGGCACGCCGGATCTCGGCCTGATGCTCAGCGGCTATCTGGGCATGGCGCTGCTGGTGATGGCGCTGGCCAGTCTCGGTCAGGCGCTGGCGGTGCGCGCGCCTTCTGCGCTATCGGCGTGGCTCGGGGCGCTGGTGCTGGGCCTGGCGCTGATGCTGCCAGGCACACCCGCGGTGACGAGCCAGCTGGCTCAGCATCTGGCGCCGCACTGGGTGCAGCTGCTCGATCTGATCAGCTTGCCGGCGCATCTGACGCCTTTCAGTGAAGGCCGGCCGACCTGGCTCGATGCCAGCTACTTCCTGCTGCTGACTCTGGCTGGGTTGGTGCTGCAGGCGCGTGGCCTCAGTCAGGAGCGCCATGCACGCAAGCAGGCGCCACAGTGGCTGGTCACGGCGGCGCTGGCGGCTGCGGTCACCGCGTTATTGCTGGCCGGCGTGCGCCTGCCGCCGCTGCTGACGGCCGACGGCCACAATCCGCTCACCCGCGAGCATGATCTGACCGCCACGCGTCAGCACAGTCTGAGCCCCGCCAGTCGTGCGGTGCTCGAAGACCTCGAGGCACCGGTGACGCTGACCTTCGCCTACAGCGAACGCTTCGCCGCCGATCTGCCGCAGCTGCGTGAACTGGCGACACGGATCGAGACGCGTCTGGCCGCCTTCGCGCGTGAGCCGCAGATACGCCTCAAGCGTGTCGACCCTGCACCGGACAGTGCCGACTTCGCGGATCTCGAAGCGCAGGGCCTGACCGCGCTGTCATTGCCGGGCGGCGAAGAGATGCTGTTCGGGCTGGTGGTGGATGGCCCCTACGCCGAACGCCGCGCCATTCCGCTGCTCAAGGCGGCGGATATCGGCGGGCTGGAAGCGCAGGTGACACGCCAGATTCAGGATGTCTCGCGCACCGAGCCGCCGCGCCTGGGCGTCGTCTCGCGTTTGCCGGTGATGGGCCAACCCAGTCTGGAGCAGGGCAGAGCGCTGGGCAGCTGGGGCCTGATGGAGCATCTCAATGCACGCCTGCGCATCGACTGGCTGTCGGCCGGTGATGATGCCGCGCGTCCGATCGCCGATCAGGATGCGTTGCTGGTGATCGCGCCGCGGCTGTTGCCGGTCAAGACGCTGGAGGCCATCACGGCCTATCTCGAGCGTGGCGGCCGGGTGTTGATGCTGGTGGACCCTCTGCCCGAAATGCTCGATCAGCCGGCGCCGGCTTCCGAGGCGCTGACGACATTGCTGGCGCGCGCCGGGCTTGAATCACGCGCGGGCGAGGTGGTGGCGGATGCGCAGCTGGCCTTGCCGATCGGCTTGCTGGACGGCACGCGTGCGCTGAGTCCGGCGTTGCTCGGGCTAAGTGCCGCGCAGCTGTCGGACGCCGCGCTCAACCTCAATGTCGAGCAACTGGTGATGTCCAGCGCGGGCTGGTTGGCGCCGCTGTCTGATGCAGCACAAGCATCATCGAAAGGCTCAGGGGCGCAAGGCGCGCCGTTGCAGTGGCTGATTCGTGCCAGCGATGAGGCGCGCCTGATTCCGGCGGCGCGTGTTCACGCCAGCCGTATGGACCCGCGTCCGCTGTCGGGACTGGCGGGGGAAACACCGCCGGCGGGCGGGCTGGCCGTGCTGGCGCAGTGGCCGGCGGCGGGCGCCAAGGGCGGCCAGTTGCTGGTGGTCAGCGATGTCGACATGGCCAGTGACCGTCTGTGGCGGCGCACGGCAGCGGATGGCAGCGAGCAGGCCCTCAATGCCAATGCGCGCTGGCTGGAAAATGCCGTGGACCTGCTGGCGGGCAGCCCCGAGCTGGTCGCCCTGCGCGCGCGTGCCCATCAGGTGCGCGAGCTGACGCGCCTGCATCAACTGGCCGATCGTCAGGCCGCCGAGGAGACCCGGTTGCGCAATGATTGGCAGACGCGTCTGAGTGCGCTCGGCGCGTCGCCGGTGTCTGGCAAGGCCGAAGCCGCGCAGCAAAGCGACGCCCTGGCGGCGATGCAGCAGGACTTCGAGGATGCGCTGTCACGTCAGCAGCGTGAGGCGAATGCCGAGCGTGATGCCCTGCGTCGCGAGCTGCGCCTGTGGACGCTGCTGGCCTTGCCGGTAGCGTTGAGCCTGCTAGGCGAGCTGATCTGCTGGCGCCGCTATCGCGCCAGCCGTCGCGCGGGCTATCAGTCGACAGGGCGTCTGTCGGGCCACGGTCAGCCCAGCGGGAAGCGCAGCGCCGAACGAAATGAACAGCGTAATGCACAGCACAGCGCCCGCTCCGCGAGTCACGCCGCCACAAGCGTTTCGACAGGCTCGGGCAATGCAACCGCAGGCAATGCAGCTTCAGGCAAGGCGGCTTCAAGCAAGACAAGACCGAGCGATACTACCCAGTCGGGAGGTGATTGATGGGGCGCTTCAATCGGACGGGATGGGCGCTGACGGCGCTGGTCTCCGTGGCCGCGGTGATGGCGCTTACCGCAGGGCCGTCACTGCTGGAATCGCTGCGCTCAGGCGCCGCCACGGGCGGGGCAGACCCGGCCCAGTGGCAAAGTGATTCGTTGATGAGCGAGGCGCTGACGACAGTGGCCGCGGGTCAGTCTGGCGTCTTGCAGCCCTTGCCGCTGTTGTCGCAGGTGGCTGCCTCGGCGCAGCGCATCGGCATTCGACGTGGCACAGAGGCCAGTCAGGTCTGGTTGAGTCTGGCGCGTGGGCCCGCAGGCGACTGGCAGATCACCTCATTGGCCGGCTGGCCTGCCCGCCAGGGCAAGGTGGAGGCGCTGGTGAGTCAGCTGGGCGAGGCACAATTGCGCACGCGCAAGCCGGCCACGGACAAGGCACTTGAAGCGCTGGGCTTCAGCGCGCAGTCACCGCTGCTGAGCGTGAAGGGCAATGGCGCTCAGGTGAGTCTGCAACTGGGCGCCAGGCCCGCGGCGGCAACGCAGCTGAGCGGTGCGGGCAGTGCTGAATTGGCGGGGCGCTACGTGCGGTGGGTGCCGTCACCCTCGGATGCGAACGTGAAAGGCTCCCCCGCCATGGCTGGTGCGAATGGCGCACCGATCTGGGAGCTGACGCGCGATATCGGGTTGCCGGATTGGCGCGGCGGCATGGCGCCCAGCGAGGTGCTGGACGTCACTCGGCTGCGCAGTGACGCCGCGGTGTACAAGCCGCTGAGTCGGATGGACATCTCGCTGGCAGCGTCTGCTCAAGACGCCTCAGCACGGCAAGGGCCGCTGGTGCGAGGCCTGGCACCTGACAGCGACGCTGCCCATCAGATTCTCGCTGCGCTGTCGCCGCTGACGCAGAATGACCTGCGCCCCCGTGCCTCCACGTCTGAAAGCGGCGCAGCCCAGCCAGACGCCTGGCAGCCCGCCGTGACGCTGACCCTCAACTGGTCGCGCCCCTCGCTCTATTACCGTCAGCATGAGCAGCTCAATGATCGCACCCAGCTGGTGCTGGCCATCGCCGCGGGCAGCAAGCCCTGGGCGCGGCTGACGCTCTCCGGCAAGGGGTGGCCCCCTGAACTGGTCGCGCGCTTGAATGCCGTCGAGATACAGGTCAATGGCGCTCTGCGCGATCATCTGCTGGTACTGGGCGCGAGGGCGTTGCAAGACGAACCCGTTGAGCTCACGGCTGTCGCGGTTCAGGCGGCGCTGGCGGTCAGTCGTGCCTTGGCGTTGCCTGAGGCGGAAGCAGCCGAGCCCAGCACGGAAACAGCCGCTGCGCTGGTGCCGGCGGGCATGGAAGGAGAGTGAGGTGCTCCATGGGCCAAAGGGAGGAGTAGCGCCCATGGTGCGGGGCTGGCATGCTGTTGACTATATTTAAACAACTGTTTGTCTGGGCGCGTCAGGGACGGCGGCCCGTGGTAAGGAGACCTTGCGATGAATGCCACCTCACGGCAACCCCGGCCCGGGCAGGACTTGTCTGAACGTGCTTTGTCCGAACAGGCCTTGTCCAAGCAGGGCGACGCTAACCCGGCGGGCCTGAATGCCGACACCGAGCGTCCGGTGCTGGCCTTCGCGCATGCCAATGGCTTCACCGGTGCCTGCTACAAGAGTCTGCTGGCGCCGCTGGCCGAGCACTTCAATCTGCTGCCGGTGGACCGACTGGCGCACGACCCTGCCTATCCGGTCGGCAACAACCTGATCTCGCTGCGTGATGAGTGGCTGGCGTGCCTGGACGCCGCGCTGGGGCCGTTGCCCGCGGCGGGCGGCGCCGGGCGCAAGGTGATCGGGGTCGGGCATTCGCTGGGAGGCATCGTCAATTACATGGCGGCGCTCAAGCAGCCGGAACGCTTCCACTGCCTCGTGCTGCTCGACCCGCCGTTGATGCTGGGCCGTGATGCGCTGGGCATGAAGGTCGCCAAGCGCTTCGGCTTCATTGATCGTGTCACGCCGGCAGGCCGCACTCGCGGGCGTCGCGCGCGCTGGGACTCCCGTCAGGCCATGCAGGATTACCTGCGCCGTCGTTCGCTGTTCGCCAATTTCACGCCAGAGGCGCTGGACGACTACGTCGACAAAGCCACCCATCGTCACGCGGATGGCAGCCTGTCATTGAGCTTCGATACCCGTCACGAGGTCGAGATCTTCCGTCACCTCAGCGATCACCTGTCAGGCTCGCCGGCGAAGCTGGCGGTGCCGGTCAGGATTCTGGCCGGCGCCCAGTCTGATCTGCTCACGCCGGCGCGCCAGGCACGCCTGCGCCGCGCCGGGCTGACGGTGGAGCATGTCCGGGGAGGACATATGTACCCCTTTGAATACCCACAGGAGACGCGCGCCGCGCTGCTGGCGGCCATCGCCGACCTCGCGCCGCCGGATGTACTGCCGCCAGGCCTGCTGGCCGGGAGGCAATCATGAGCACTGATCAATCCATTCAGGACATCGCAGAGACTCCCCTGAACGCCAACGTTACGCTGCGTGAGCGTCGCTTCCCACGGCGCACGGGCGGAGAGCTGGCGGCCCTGGAGTGGGCGCCTGCCGAGCACGCCGAGCAGGCACCGACGTGGCTGGCGCTGCATGGCTGGCTCGACAATGCCGCCAGCTTCAGCCGCCTGGCGCCGCTGTTGTGTGAACGGCTGGGCATTCGTCTCATCGCCATCGACATGGTCGGTCACGGGCTCTCGAGCCCGCTGGGTGAGCACGGTGATTATGCGGTGTGGGATTACTGTCACGATGTGATCGAGGCGCTGGAAGGCCTGTATGACGAGGGACTGCCGCGCGCGCCGGTCACGGTGATGGCGCACTCGCTGGGGGCGGCGGTGTCGGGGCAGGTGGCTGCGGCGCTGCCGGAATATATCGCGCGACTGGTGCTGATCGATGGCATCGGCGCACTTGCCACGCCAGCCTCGGAGGTGGTCGATCAGCTGCGCCGCGGATTGCTGGCACGCCATGCGCAGCCGGTCAGACGCGCCGCCACGCGACGTGCCCATTATCGTCATGTCGAGGACGCCGTGGCGGCGCGGGTCGCGGGAGGTGTCACGCCGATCGATGCCGACACGGCGCGGCCGATCGTCGAGCGCAACCTCGAGGTACTGGAAGACGGTGGCCTGCGGCTGAGAAGTGACCGACGCCTGCTGCGGCCTTCACTGATGCGCTACACCCCGGAGCAGGTGCTGGCGTTATTGGCGGCGTTGACCCAACCGGTACTGCTGATCGAGGGCGAGCAGGGTATCCTGACCATAAGGCACGAGGCACAGCAGGCACGTGATGCCGTGAAGAGGCTCGAGCGTCGCGTCTTGCCGGGTGGCCACCACCTGCATCTGGAGCCGCCCCATGTGGCGGCGGTCGCCGATGCCATCGTCGAGTGGATCAGCTCGCACTGAGCGATGCACCGCGTGCCGCGTCCGTTCATCTTTCATCATCTGCAGCGGGAGACATGCCATGGCCAAGCGCAAGACCATCGCCCTGGCACTGGGGAGTGGCGGGGCCCGAGGCTATGCCCATATCGGCGTCATCGAGGAAGTGCTGGCGCGCGGTTACGACATTTGCGCCATTTCGGGCTGCTCGATGGGCGCACTGGTCGGGGGTATCCATGCCGCCGGCAAGCTGGATGCCTATCGCGACTGGGTCTGTGAGCTGGACTACTTCGACGTGCTGCGGCTGGTGGATGTCACCTGGAGCCCGATGGGCGCCATCCGCGCGCGCCGCATCATGGATGAGCTGGAAGCCCTGATCGGCGACACGCGCATCGAGGATCTGCCGATTGCGGTCACCACCGTCGCCACCGACCTGATCGCCCAGAAGGAGGTCTGGTTCCAGAGCGGCAATCTGCTCGAGGCGATTCGGGCCTCCATCGCGGTGCCCGGGGTGATCACGCCGGTGCAACGCGACCGCAAGGTGCTGGTGGATGGCGGCCTGATGAATCCCTTGCCGATCACGCCGCTGGTCGCCGCTCACGTTGACCTGGTGCTGGCGGTCAACGCCACGGCGCATTCGCCGCGCAACCAGACACTGGAGCAGATGCTGCCACCGGCCGATGCCGCCGAGGAAGAGGCGCGCGAAGCCGCCCTGGAAGCGCGCGGCGGTGGTTTCAGTGACTGGCTGCGGGGAGTGCGTCGCGGCGCCGAGCGTATCTTCTCTGCCGAGAAGGAACAGGCGCTGGAGGACCAGCAAGGCATGGCATTTGCCAGTCCGGTCGGCGGTGTCCCGCTGCCGCCGGGCGATGCCTCGCGCCTGAAGTTCGAGGCACTGAAAAGCAGCGATGCCGAGCCAGCGCCGGGGTCAGAAGCGTTGGCAGAGCCGCAGGCAGAGACCGGCGCTGTCACCCAAGGCAAGCAGCCGCCGTCCGCAGCCGAGCCTGAGCGGGTCGATGAGAACGCGCCGGAGCTTGCCTGGGGCAAGCTGGACATGATGATGCGCTCCTTCGATATCACCCAGGCGACGCTGGCCAAGTACAAGATCGCCGGCTATCCGCCGGATATCCTGGTCGAGATTCCCAAGACGGTATGTGGCGCCTATGAATTCCACCGCGCCGCGGGCCTGATCAAGCTGGGCCGGCACCTGGCCGCCGAAGCGCTGGATCGCTACGAGAAGGGCAGCGACGGCTAGCCTTTTTTGAGTTGCCCTTTAATGAAAAAGCCCCCGCCAATCGGCGTAATGCCAGTCAGTTAAGCCTATTCTCCATAAGCTGATCATGAGACCTTCCTGTGCTAGGTACACTTATTATGGGAAGGTCTCATGCATTTCAGCGACGCCATTGATGCCATTGCCAAGGCGGCACC
>NZ_JADPPY010000036.1:0-35756 GCF_018340035.1 Cobetia sp. MC34 | reverse complement strand
ACGCTTGCGAGGAACTTCCAACACGCTTGATTCCGTCATGATAAGTGTCCACTTATTGATAGATGGACATCTAACGTGACGGAATTCAGGACTCTGCGGTAGATGGGATCACCGGTCGCTTACCCTGCATGCGAATCGGCTGTGGGCGAAAGAAAAGAGCTTTGCCCAAGCAACGCGCACATGACACAAGAAGGCCCCTGTCGAAATATCGACAGGGGCCTTTTGTCTTCAGGGCCAGTGAAGTTTCAGTGCACCATCATATCAGGGCGAGACTTCGTAGAGCTCGATGGGCGTGCCGTCAGGGTCTGCCAGGAAGGTGAAGCGAGCGCCGGTGTATTCATCGACACGTATCGGCTCTGGCGAGGCGCCACGCGCGATCAGCAGCTCGACACAGGTATCGATGTCTTCCGTCGCCAGCGCCAGGTGACGAAGGCCACAGGCTTCCGGATAGCTGGGGCGCTCAGGCGGCGAGGGGAAGGAGAACAGCTCCAGCTGGATACCGCCCGGCAGGCGCAGATCGAGCTTGTAGCTGTCGCGGGCCTCACGATAGGCCTCGTTGATCACCTGCGCGTCCATGACCTCGAGATAGAAGCGCCTGGCGCGAGGGTAATCAGCGGTGATGAGCGCCACGTGATGCACCCGCGTCAGAGGCAGGCGGGGTGTCGGGGTAGCGTCTGAAGCCATGGAGGGACTGTCCGTTGTCATGTTGTGCTCCTGCAGAGTGTTCGGTGCGATGAACGATACGACGAGCTGTGTGATGAGCGAACTCCTGAGTGACATCCTGATGAAAGAAGGCGCCCACTGGGCGCCTTCTTTGATTGGAGCAATCACTGGCCAGGCCGTGTGCTATCTCAGCGACACAGGGTTTCCAGGGCTTCGATCAGGCTGTCCATTTCGGCATCGGTACCGATGCTGATGCGCAGATAGTCACGCAGTGCGTCGGTGTTGAAGTGGCGCACCAGGATGCCCTGTTCGCGCAGGCCGATGAACAGCTTGCCGGCATCGTGGGTCGGGTGAGTCGCCAGCACGAAGTTGGTCTGCGAGGGCAGGATCTCGAAGCCCAGCGCCGCCATGCGATCGCGCGTCTGCTCGCGAGTGGTGATGACCCGTGTGCGGCACTCATCGAAATAGTCGGGATCACTGAGCGCAGCGACGCCGACCTGTTCGGCCAGGCGATCGATGGGGTAGGAGTTGAAGGAGTCCTTTACGCGCTCCAGACCCTCGATCAGCTCACGCGAGGCCACGGCATAGCCAAGACGAATGCCAGCCAGGCTGCGCGACTTAGAGAAAGTGCCCGTCACGACCAGATTCGGATACTGATGAATCAGCGGGATGGCGCTTTCGCCGCCGAAGTCCACGTAGGCCTCGTCGACCAGTACCACGCTCTGCGGATTGCGCTCCAGCAGCGCGGCAATCGCCTTGCGGCCATGGCCATGCCCTGTCGGGGCGTTGGGGTTGGCGAAGATGATGCCGCCATTGTCGTTGCCGAAGGCTTCCAGATCGACTTCCCACCTGTCGGTCAGCGCGATGCTGCGCGACTCGATGCCATACATGCGGCAGTAGACCGGGTAGAAGCTGTAGCTGATGGACGGCAGCAGCAGCGGCTTGTCCTGACGGAAGAATGCCTGGAAGGCCAGCGCCAGCACCTCATCGGAGCCGTTGCCGACGAAGACTTCCTCGGCGGCCACATGGAAGGTATCGGCCAGGGCGGCGCGCAGCGAGCTGGAGCTCGGGTCCGGGTAGCGGCGCAGATCAGAGGCATTGAACTCGCGCAGCGTCTGCTCCACGGCGGGCGCCGGCGGGTAGGGGTTCTCGTTGGTGTTCAGCTTGATCAGCTGCTCACGCGGTTGTTCGCCGGGGACGTAGGGGGTCAGGTCGTGGACCTGGGGGCTCCAGTACTTGCTCATGATTTCTCGCCGCTGGTGACAGTGCATGACCCGTGTCATGGATGCTTTTCATGTTGCCCGCTGGATCGTCGCGGTACAAGCACCGGCATGCGCTCTGAGTGAGTCATGAGGGGCATTGGAGCGGTGATTGAAGGCTGTTACGAAGGACTGTCGAGAGAGACTGTTGCGAAGGACTGTCGAGAGAGACTGTTGCGAAGCACTGTCGGGAGAGAGTGTTGTGAAGAACTGTCGGGAGAGGGTGTTGTGAAGGGCTATCGGGAGAGGGTGTTGTGAAGGGCTGTCGTGAGGGGGTGTTGAAAGAAGCCCAGGAGTGGCCGCACGGCGGGCCTCGCCCATTGTTGCCATGCCAGCATTATTCTCGTGCGATGTGCGTGCTTGAAGCAGCGCGTGGTGTGCCGCATGTCACAGGCATGCTTGCCCAGCTCGCGCGACCTTTCACGATGACGACGCTGGGTGAAGACCTGCAATTCAAGGAGTCCCGATGACTGCCAATACCAACGCCCCGTACGCCGATACCCTGCTCGATCCGGTCAAGCTCGGTGATCTGACCCTGCCCAACCGCATCCTGATGGCACCGCTGACACGTGCTCGTACCCCCGACAGCGTGCCCGGTGAGCTGCAGCAGGCCTATTACGGTCAGCGTGCCGGTGCCGGCCTGATCATCAGCGAGGCGACCAATATCTCGCCCACTGCGCGTGGCTATGTCTACACGCCGGGCATCTGGACCGATGAGCAGGAAGCGGGCTGGAAGGGCGTCGTCCAGGCGGTGCACGCCAAGGGCGGTCGTATGGCGCTGCAGCTGTGGCACGTCGGGCGTGTCTCGCATGAGATGGTGCAGCCGGATGGCCAGCAGCCGGTCGCGCCGAGCGCCCTGCGGGGTGAAGGCGCCCAGTGCTTCGTCGAGTTCGAGGACGGCACCAGCGGACGTCACCCCACCAGTACGCCGCGCGCCCTGGAGACGGACGAGATTCCCCAGCTGATCGAGGACTATCGTCAGGCCGCCGTGCGCGCCAAGCGTGCCGGTTTCGACATGATCGAGGTGCACGCCGCCAACGCCTATCTGCTCAACCAGTTCATGGCCACCGGCACCAATCAGCGCACTGACCAGTACGGTGGCTCGGTCGAGAACCGTGCGCGCCTGACGCTGGAAGTCGTCGATGCCGTCGCCGAAGTCTTCGGCCCTGAGCGTACCGGCATCCGCCTGACGCCCTTCATCGAGATCTTCGGTCTGACCGATGACGAGCCGGAAGAGATGGCCTTCTACATGGCCGAGCAGCTCTCCAGACGTGGCATCGCCTATGTGCACGTCAACGAGCCGGATTGGGCCGGTGGCGACATCAAGTTCAGCGATGACTTCCGTCGTGCCCTGCGCGAGCGCGTCACGGGCGCGCTGATCTTCTGCGGCCATTACGACGGTGAGAGCGCGGCACGTATCATCGATGAGGGCATCGCGGATGCCGTCGCCATCGGGCGCCCGTATATCGCCAACCCGGACCTGGTCGAGCGCATTCGCCTCGGCGCTGAACTCAACGAGCAGGACCCGGACACCTTCTACGGTGGTGGCGCCAAGGGTTACACCGACTATCCGTTTCTCGACAATGGCCATGATCGCCGCGGCTGAGGCCGACACGATTTAGCGAATGGTGTTCGATAAACGCCATCGGGGGTGGCCTCTCGGGGCGGATACCCGCTATTCTTGAGCATGGAAGCTTGTGAGCGGTCTGCCTGCCAAAGCGGGTAGACCGCTCGCCGTCGATAGCGCTGACGCTGCTATCGAGTCATCGCCTTAAGGAGGATTCAATGCAGATCAGGACTCTGATGGTGGGAGCCGCGCTGATGGTCGGTCTCGCCGGGTGCGCATCAACGGCCCAGACCAATGACGGTGCCGCTGACAACAGCGCCACCGAGACAGCCAGCGAGCAGGTTGCCGTCTACAAGGGCACCCTGCCGTGTCGTCGTTGCACGGGCATTGACCTCGATGTACGCCTCAAGGGTGCCGAAGAGGCAGCCCAGGATGAGCGTACCTTCAGTCTCGATGCCACCTATCGTGATCATCCGCAGCAGCCGGATCCAGAGCATTACGAAGGCCAGTGGGACGTGCTGTCCGGCACCGTGACGGACCCGAACGCGACCGTCTATGAGCTGACGCCGGACGGCGAAGGCCAGACCTACTACTTCCTGCGTCTGGATGCCCAGACCCTGGAGCTGGTCGACCCGCAGAAGCGTCGCTTCCAGAACGGTGAGACACTGCGCCTCAAGCGCCAGTAAGCGTGCCGTGCGCCACAAGGCGATCGTGAGCACAAGGAAGGCGGCGCAAGCCGCCTTCCTTGTGTCTGGCCGTTGGAAATCCGCGGCTGACGACACTCCGCCGCGGCGCCGAGAATCATTTCTTCCCGACAGGATTGTCTGATGGCGAAAGCAAAGAGCGCCTTCGTATGTACCGAATGCGGTAGCGAATTCTCGAAGTGGCAGGGCCAGTGCAGCGGCTGCCGCGAGTGGAACACCCTGCAGGAAATCCGCGTCGGCGCCACGGTATTGCCCGGCGCCGCCCCCGCTGCGGGAGCCGTCGCCGGTGGTGCTGCGCGTAGCGCCAGCAATGGGCGGGGCGGCTACGCCGGCACGCTCAGCGACAACGTGACCGATCTTTCCAATGTCTCGCTGGCCGAGGTGCCGCGCTTCTCCTCGACCTTCGGCGAGTTCGACCGCGTGCTGGGCGGCGGGCTGGTGCCGGGTTCCGCCGTGCTGCTCGGTGGCCACCCGGGGGCCGGCAAGTCGACGCTGCTGCTGCAGACCGCCTGCAAGCTCGCCCAGCACAAGCGCTCACTCTATGTCACCGGTGAGGAGTCGCTGTCGCAGGTGGCGATGCGCGCCCATCGTCTGCAGCTGCCGACCCAGGGCCTCAAGATGCTGGCCGAGACCAGCGTCGAGACGATTCTGGCCACCGCCGAGCGCGAAAAGCCCGAGGTGCTGATCATCGACTCCATCCAGACCATGCATCTGGAGGATCTGTCATCCGCGCCGGGTGGTGTCTCGCAGGTGCGTGAGTCCGCCGCCGCGTTGACCCGCTTCGCCAAGCGAACCAACACCGTGCTGCTGCTGGTCGGCCACGTGACCAAGGACGGCTCGCTGGCCGGGCCCAAGGTGCTGGAGCACATGATCGACGCCTCCCTGCTGCTGGAGGGCGATGGTGATTCGCGCTTCCGCACGTTGCGTGGCCAGAAGAACCGCTTCGGTGCGGTCAATGAGCTGGGCGTGTTCGCCATGGTCGAGCTGGGCCTGAAGGAGGTGAAGAACCCCAGCGCGATCTTCCTGTCGCGCAGCGAGGAGCAGTCCTCCGGCAGCCTGGTGATGGTGGTGTGGGAGGGCACGCGACCGATCCTGATCGAAGTGCAGGCCTTGCTGGATGACTCGCCGCTGGGCAATCCCCGCCGTGTCGCCGTCGGCCTGGACGGCAATCGCCTGTCGATGCTGCTGGCAGTGCTCAACAAGCATGGCGGCCTGTTCACCGGCGATCAGGATGTCTTCCTGAACGTGGTCGGCGGGGTCAAGGTGCTCGAGACCAGCGCCGACCTCGCGGTGCTGTGTGCGGTGGTCTCCAGCCTGCAGAACCGTCCGCTGCCGCGTGAGCTGGTGGTGTTCGGCGAGGTGGGACTGTCCGGCGAGATCCGTCCGGTGCCCAGTGGTCAGGAGCGCATCGTCGAGGCCGCCAAGCATGGCTTCACGCGCGCCATCGTGCCCAAGGGCAATGCCCCCAAGAATCCGCCCAAGGGCATGACCATCGTGGCGGTCGACAAGCTGTCCCAGGCGCTGGAAGCCCTGTGACCCCTGCGCCTGGCGCGTGAGCCTGCCGCACGGGGACATCGTGGTGTGATGCTGCATGCAACGAACAAGGCCAGCCTCGCGGCTGGCCTTGTTCGTATGGAGTTTTCTCCGAGCACGAAGCTCAGTCCTGCTTGTCAGTCCTGCTTGTCAGCCTGGCGGGCGGCATGAGCACAGGCCTTGAGGCGTGAGACCAGAAGCTCGACACCGCGCTCGCGCATCAGCTCCTCATTGCGCCCCGGCACCTCTTCGACATCGCCTGCGTAGGCGTTGATGGCGGCTTCGACCGAGCTTTCGCGCAGCAGGTGCAGCATCGGGTAGGGCGAGCGGTTGGTGTAGTTGGCCGCGTCGTCTTCCTCGGTATCCTCGAACACGTATTCCGGGTGGAAGCTGGCCAGCTGATAGATGCCCTCGTAGCCCTGCATCTCCAGCAGCGCCTCGGCATAGTCGAGCAGCTCGAGGTAGGTATCGAAGTCGCGGAAGCCGTCCTTGAAGATCACCAGCGTCGTCTCGGCGTCACGATTGGCGTCCAGGTTCAGCAGCTCGTCGCCGAGTGCCTGCAGGCTGCGCTCGAGCCCTGCTCCGGGCACCACGGCATACTGGATGCTGTTGCGTGCCATCTCGCGCGCGGCAAACGGGCACAGATTGTCGGCGATGATGTGCGTCTCGACCCACTGGCGCGTGGCGTCGATGGCCTCGGCTTCGCTGGCATCCAGCGGCGGGGTGTAGCCACCCGCCGTCTCGGGAGTCGTGGTATCGGTCGGCGTAGCGTCGGTGGTCATGGCGTCAGGGTCCGCAGCGGTGTCAGGAACGGGTATTGTCACTGCTCGGGCGCGGCATGGCCAGCGCCGTGTCTTCTCGTCTCTCTTCGTTTCTCGTTATCGTGTCTCGTCGCCGTGTTGCTTGATCATGTCTCTTCATCGTGTCTCTTCAACATATCTCTTTCTAGGGAAAGGACCGCAGGGCCGCAGGTCGTTGTCGGGTATGTGGCGGCCCTGTTTCATTAGTGATTTCAGCGATAGACTTATCACCGCTGGTTTCAAGCCTGTCCCGAGTACGCTCAGGGACATTGCGGCTACCGGCTGACGACCTCTTTCCTGCCTCGCCACGGAGATACTTCTTGTCCGCTGATACTCCGCCTCCTTCCTCGCCGCCCCCCGAATCTACCGAGACGGCAGAGGGGCCCGAGCACACCAGTGCCGCGGCCTATCGTCTGTCGCGACTGTTGCCCTTTCTCGGCTGGATGCGTCAGCTGTCGCCCGGGGATGCGCGTTCTGATCTGATCGCGGGACTGAGTGGCGCGGTGCTGGTGCTGCCCCAGGGGGTGGCCTATGCGTTGATCGCCGGCCTGTTCGGCAGTTCGCGGCATATGGTCAGTGGCCCAGCCGCGGCGATCTCGATGGTGGTGTTCGGCACCGTCTCGACCCTGGCCGCGCCGGGCAGTCCCGAATACCTGCCGCTGGTGCTGGCATTGACCTGCATGGTCGGCATCATCCAGCTGTCGTTGGGGCTGATGCGCATGGGGGCGCTGGTCAATCTCATCTCGCATACGGTGGTGATCGGCTTCACCGCCGGTGCCGGGGTCTTGATCGCCACCAGTCAGCTCAAGCACCTGTTCGGCATCGCGCTTGGCGATGCCTCGAGCTTTCTCGGCACCTGGTGGGCGCTGCTCGGGCATCTGGGCGATACCTCGTGGGCCACGTTGATCACGGGACTCAGCACCTTGCTCACGGCCGTGCTGGTTCGGCGGCTGAATCGCAAGCTGCCGTGGATGCTGGTGGCGATGGCCGTCGGCTGCGGTGTCGCGGCATTGCTCGGTGGCAGCGCGGCAGGTATCCCGATGGTCGGCGCCCTGTCCGGCAGTCTGCCGCCGTTTTCCCTGCCGCCGCTGGGCTTTGACACCCTGCGCTCGCTGGGTGGGGCGGCCTTCGCGCTGGCGGTGCTCGGCTTGATCGAGGCGGTCTCCATCGCGCGCGCCATCGGCGTGCGCTCGCATCAGCGTATCGACGGCAACCAGGAGTTCATCGGCCAGGGCCTGTCGAATCTGGCGGGCAGTTTCTTCTCGTGCTTTGCCGGTTCCGGCTCCTTCACGCGCTCCGGCGCCAACTATGATGCCGGCGCCCGCACCCCGCTGTCGGTGGTGGTGGCGGCGCTGATCGTGCTGGCGGTGCTGTTGCTGGTGCCTGACGTGACCGCCTGGCTGCCGTTGCCGGCGATGGCGGGCCTGATCATGGTGATCGCCGCCAACCTGATCGAAGTCGGTCATATCCGTCAGATTCTGGCCGTCAGCCGCGAAGAGGCGGTGGTGCTGGTGATCACCTTCCTCGCTACCCTGCTGTTGCCGCTGGAGTTCGCCATCTTCGCCGGGGTGCTGGTCTCGCTGGTGCTGTATCTGAACCGCACCTCACGGCCACGGCTGGTCGAGATGGCCCCAGACCCGGAGCATCCGGAGCTTGGCGTGCGCAATGCCGAGCGTTATCAGCTGGCCCAGTGCCGGGAAGTGGTGATTCTGCGCGTGGATGGTTCGCTGTTCTTCGGGGCGGTCGACCATGTCCAGCGCAAGCTGGCGCGCTATACCGGCAAGCACGTCATCCTGCTGGGCACCGGCTGCAACTTCATCGATATCGCGGGCGCCGAGATGCTCGAGATCGAGCAACGTAGCCTGCGCGATGCCGGCGGCAGCCTCAGCATGTGCGGCTTTCGCATGTACGCGCTGGAAGTGATGGAGCGCGGTGGCTTCCTCGAGCGCATGGGGCGTGAGAACTACTTCCATACCGCCGAGGCGGCGATTGCCTCGCTGCGCGACTCGGTCGCCGAAGCGCATCGCGCCCACGGAGATCAACCCGCTGCCTGCCCCGATTGTCAGCTGTTCGGCCCGGCCGGGATCGGGCCGGGGCAGGGGGTGCGCCTGACGCCACCGTTGGCGTGAAAGCACAAGGCTGGGGGCGGCTGCACGCTTGCGATAGAATATGGGCCCTTGATGGTGCGGCCAGTCAGCCAGTCGCCGCCCATTGCCTCAATCCTGTTCTGTCTGCCGAGAGATGCCCATGAGTTTGCCCACCGTGGCGGCCAGCTGCGACCTGATTCGCGACGGCCGTCCGTTGATCGATGTGCGCGCGCCGGTCGAATTCGCCGCTGGTGCCTTGCCGGGTGCCGTCAATCTGCCGCTGATGGATGATGAGGAGCGTCATCGCGTCGGGGTGCAGTACAAGCAGGTCGGCCCGGAATCGGCGGTACATCTTGGCCATCAACTGGTCAGCGGCGGGATCAAGCGCGCACGTATCCGCGCCTGGGTCGAGCACGTCGAGCGGCACCCTGACGCGATTCTCTATTGCTTCCGCGGCGGCATGCGTTCCCAGCTCAGTCAGCAGTGGCTGCAGGAAGCGGGGATCGAGCGTCCGCGCATCGAGGGCGGCTGGAAGGCCATGCGTCAGCAGCTCTGTCAGCATATCGATGAGCGTGCCGAGCAGGCCCCGATGCTGTTGATCGGCGGGCTGACCGGCTGCGCCAAGACCGAGCTGATCCATGCGCTGGACAATGGCATCGACCTGGAAGGCTGTGCACGCCACAAGGGTTCGGCCTTCGGCCGCCATCCCTTCCCGGCGCCGAGCCAGATCGACTTCGAGCACCGCATCGCCGCCGAGATGCTCACGCTTGAGGATGAAGCGCCGACCATCATGGAAGACGAGTCGCGCTTCATCGGCAGCGTCAACATTCCGCTCGCCACCTGGCGCGCGATGGAGCAGGCACCGTTGATCCGCGTCGAGATGCCGCTGGACTGGCGAGTCGTGCAGATTCAGAAGGACTATATCGAGGGGCTGTGGTCCACCTACAGTCGTCACTATGGTGACTTCCTCGGCTGGACCCTGATGCAGCGCCAGCTGCGTCAGGCACTGTTGCGTCTGCGCAAGCGCCTGGGCAGTGCGCGCCTTGCTCGTCTGGTGCGCATGCAGGACATCGCCTTCCAGGAGCACAAGCGCGGCAATCCCATTGCCCATGAAGGCTGGCTGGCGCCGCTGCTCAGCGAGTATTACGACCCGATGTACCGCTATCAGCTCGAGAAGCACGAGCGCACCTTCCTGCACGTCGGCGACTGGGACAACAGCCTTGCCTTCGCGCGTGAGTGGAGCGCCAATCACCGCTGGCAGCGCTGACATCCCTCACGAGCGCCGGTCAGCGCTCACGCATTCAGCCAGTCCACCAGCAGGCGGTCCAGCAGGGCCGCCTGACGATCAAAGCGCTTCGGGTCCTCCAGCAACGCCTCGCGTGACTGCACGCCATTGCCCTCCTGGGGCGCGGGATGGCGGGCCAGGCGGTCCTGCGTGGCCGCCGCATCCATGTGCGGATGGAAGTTGAGCGCCACCACGCGACCCTCATCCCAGCTGAAGCCGGCCACTGGCGTATGCTCGCTGCTGGCCAGCAGCTCGCAGTCTTCCGGCAGTCCGCAGATCTCCTCATGCCACATCAAGGCCTCGAACTCGGCGGGTAGCCCCAGCGGGCACTCGTTGCTGCGCGTCAGCGTGGCCCAGCGACGCTGCGGCACCACGGCGGACGAGACGATCGCCCCCATCTGCTCGGCGATCAGTCGCGCCCCCAGGCCAATCCCCAGCAGCGGGCGATTGCTGTTCAGTGTGCGCCGAATCAACTTGCGCTGCAGGCGCAGCGACTGCTGTTCGGCGGGCGAGGCGGGCTGTGCGGCGCTCGACAGGCGTTGCGGACCATCCAGCACCACCAGCGCATGAAAGTCATCGATGCCCGGCAAGGCTTCGCCTGCCAGCGGGAAGCTGGTGTTGAAGCTGTGCCCCATGCCGGAAAGCCAGTCCTTGAGGCGTAGCGGACTCTGCCAGTCATGCGCTAGCGTTGCGGTATCGGCGGCTGAATCTGGTTCAGTGTCAGGGAGTTGCCCCTGATGTATGAAGTAAAGATGCATGGCTTCATCATGCGTGAGCGCCATGTCAGCGTAAAGACCCCAGTGTCGGCATCCCGGTACCTGCATCTCAGAACCTGCACCGGGCGAACCAGCCGCGACACGACAAGGAGAGAACCGCATGCGGGCCGAACTGCTCGAACAGATCTACACCGTGGTGGCGCAGATCCCCGAAGGGCGCATCACCACCTACGGACGTATCGCCAAGATGACCGATGGCGCCAGCGCGCGCATGGTCGGCTCGGCGATGCGTCACCTGCCGGATGGCCATCAGTTGCCGTGGCATCGCGTGATCAACGCCTCGCTCAAGGTCACCGAGCACGGCGGGGCAGTGCGCCAGCGGGAAAAGCTGCGCAGCGAAGGCATCCTGTTCGATGCTGCCGGCCGCGTGCCGACGGAATGCCTGTGGCCCTGAGGTATGCAGCAGCACGGCAGCGCTCGAGCGGGAGCGTGTTCATCCGGCCACGCGCGGGCGCTACCCTTTCGCCTATCCTATCGCATACCCTATAGCGACCTCCGGTGACATCGCGGCTGGCGGAGCCAAGACGCCAGCGTGAACGCCGCATATTGAATAGTGAAGTGAGAATAGAGCCGTCATGACTCAGCCTGTATCCGGTTTCCGTGCGCGCCTTGATGCGCTGGCCCCCGTGCGCCGTACTGCCTTCATGGCGGCGCTGACCGAGCGACTCCTGCCCAATGCCGGTTTCTACGCCGAAGCCAATGGCACGGCCAGCGCGCTGGACACCACGCGTGAGCTGCGCAAGCTGCTGGACCTCGTCTGGGAGCAGCTGCGCGTGCGCGATGCCAAGATCGATTTCTCGCTGCAGGCCGAGAAGGTCACCGCCTTCGAGCCCGCCGAGGACGATGACAGCTTCGGCGCGCGCCGCGCCCTGGAAGCCGTGATGGCGCTGACCGCCTGCATCGATGTGCTGATCAGCGAAGAGCCGGAAGCCGCGCTCAAGATCAGCCGTCTGTCCGCCGATGGCGTGCGCGCGCTGATCGACCTGCAGGCTGGTGAGGGCATCGAGCAGGAAGCGCTGGAAGCCATGATTCGCGAACATCCGTTGATGATCGATGAGCGTGATTTCCAGGACGCCGTGCTGGAGAGCGTCGAAGCCCCGCAGCTGTCCCGCGATGACTGGCGCGCGCTCAAGCAGTTGGGCCGCAATGAAGATGTCAGCAATCTCGGGCTATCCTTGCAGGACTGAGCGGCCCGATTCGGGCCATCCTGGTGCCAGTGATGACTGGCCAGCCGTTGTTGGAGAGACAGATGAGCGACACCCGTCAGCAGGATTCTTCTCCGATGAACGCAGCGCTGAATGGCGTGATTCAGACGCGTCTGGACGCCATGCATGAGCGTCTCGCGCAGCCGACGCTGAGCGCGGCGGATGTGCATGCGCTGCGCGTCGACTGCAAGCAGCTGCGCGGCTGGTGGCAACTGCGGCGCGAGTCACTGGGCAAGTCGGCGGTGAGTGAGCATCAGGCGCGTCCGCGCGCCGTCGCCAAGGCATTGGCCGGGCCGCGCGAGGCGCACATGCTGCGCAAGACCCATGGTCGCGCCTACGCCTGGGTGGATGAGCGCAGTCAGCGCCTGCTGGATGCGCTGCGTCCGGGGCTGACCAGTGCCTCGCTGAGCGAGCCCGAAGGCGAGCTGGATCACGCGCCGCTCGAGACGCTGCTGGGCGAAGAGCGGGCGGCCTGGCAGGCGGCACCGCTGACGGTGGAGGAGCTCAACACCGGGCTGGAGTTCAGTCGTCATCGCATCAGCAAGCTTGCGGCGCAGGTGGCCAGCAAGCGTGAGATCGAGGCGTCTCACCGGCTGCGCAAGTGGGTCAAGTACCGCATGTTCCAGCTGGCACTGGCGCACGAGGCGCTGGGTGAGGCAGCCGCGCGGGAGCTCGAGTCACCGAGTCACGGACGGCGCCGAGAGCCGGAACTGCTCGACAAGGCGGCCGCGCGGCTGGGCAATCAGCATGACCTGGCGGAGCTGGCGCTGTGGGTCGGGGAGCGCGTGATGCTGCCTGCTGCCGAGAAGCATCTGGTCGCGGACATCATGACGCTTGCCGACCAGCGACTCGCGCAGGCGCTCAAGCCGCTGAAGAAGCTGGGCTACGTCTGAGCGCTGTTCTCGCCTGAACCGAAGTTGCTTCTCTGAAGACACGAACGCCGCCATCCCCTGAGGAGATGGCGGCGTTCGCGTTTCTGCCTGAACTACCCTGCGGCTGCGCTTACAGGCGCATCTCGATACCGCGCGCGGCCATGTGCGCCTTGGCCTGGGGGATCGTGTACTCGGCGAAGTGGAAGATGCTGGCGGCCAGCACCGCATCCGCACCGCCTTCGAGCACGCCATCCACCAGGTGGTCGAGGGTGCCGACACCGCCGGAGGCGATCACCGGCACGCTGACGGCGTCGGAGATGGCGCGTGTGACGCCGAGATCGAAACCGGCCTTGGTGCCATCGCGGTCCATGCTGGTCAGCAGCAGTTCACCGGCGCCCAGCTCGACCATCTTCTTCGCCCACTCGACGGCGTCGAGTCCGGTCGGCTTGCGGCCACCGTGGGTGAAGATCTCCCAGCGCGGTGTCTCGCCGTCCTGGCTGACGCGCTTGGCGTCGATGGCGACCACGATGCACTGGCTGCCGAAGCGTTCCGCGGCTTCACGCACGAAGTCCGGGTTGAACACGGCCGCGGTGTTGATCGAGACCTTGTCCGCGCCGGCATTCAGCATGGTGCGAATGTCTTCACAGGTGCGGATGCCGCCCCCCACCGTCAGCGGGATGAACACCTCACCGGCGATGCGCGAGACCATGTCGACCGTGGTGCCACGGTTGTCGACGCTGGCGGTGATGTCGAGGAAGGTGATCTCGTCGGCGCCTTGCTCGTTGTAGCGCTTGGCGACCTCGACCGGGTCACCGGCATCGCGGATACCGACGAAGTTGACGCCCTTCACGACACGACCGGCGTCGACGTCCAGACACGGAATGATGCGTTTGGCGAGTGCCATGATCGCTCCCCTCAGGCCTTGCGGCCGGTGATGGAGTCGGACAGCGCCTGCGCTTCGGCGATATCCAGGCTGCCTTCATAGATGGCGCGGCCGGTGATGGCGCCGAGGATGCCCTGATCGGCCACTTCGGCCAGGCCACGGATGTCATCCAGGTTGGTCACGCCGCCGGACGCGATCACCGGGATACCGCCTTCGCGGGCCAGTGCCACGGTGGCTTCGATGTTGACGCCCTGCATCATGCCGTCGCGGGCGATGTCGGTGTAGACGATGGAGGACACGCCGTCGTTGGCGAAGCGCTTGGCCAGCTCGGTGGCCTTGATGGTGGAGACTTCGGCCCAGCCATCGGTGGCCACGAAGCCGTCACGCGCGTCGAGACCGACGATGATGCGGCCCGGGAAGGCGCGGCACATCTCGGCGACGAAGGCCGGTTCCTTCACGGCCTTGGTGCCGATGATGACCTGGCCGACACCGGCTTCAAGGTAGTGCTCGATGGTCGCGGCATCACGGATGCCACCACCGATCTGGATCGGCAGCTCCGGGTAGGCGCGGGCGATGCGTGTCACGGCGTCGCCATTGACCGGCTTGCCTTCGAAGGCACCGTTGAGATCGACCAGATGCAGACGACGGCCACCGGCCTCGACCCAGCGCGCGGCCATGGCCAGCGGGTCATCGCCGTAGTTGGTGGAGTCTTCCATGCGGCCTTGCTTCAGGCGCACGCACTGACCGTCCTTGAGATCGATCGCGGGGATTACCAGCATGTCGGGTGTCCTCTCGGCGTGTCTTGGCACGCCTGTATTGTCGTCGGTATATCGAAGGCGGATGTATCGGCGTCCGTCACGCGAGACAGACGCCGAGGGTCACGCGGGCCAGCCCTCAGGGCTGCCAGCGGACGAAGTTCTCGAGCAGCTTGAGGCCGGCGGCCGCGCTCTTCTCCGGGTGGAACTGCACCGCGAACAGGCTGCCCTCACCGATGGCGACGTGCGCCTCGGCACCGGCGTAGTGCGTGGCGCCGTAGACCTTGGAGCGCTCGCTGGCCGACACATAGAAGCTGTGCACGAAGTAGAAGCGCGAGTTGTCCTCGATGCCTTCCCACAGCGCGTGGCCCTGGGTGTGCGCGACATGGTTCCAGCCCATGTGCGGCACCTTGAGGCGCTGGCCGTGCTCGTCCAGCTGCTGGTCATCGAAGCGTTTCACGTCGCCCTTGAAGTAGGCGAGGCAATCGATGCCACCGTTCTCTTCGCTGCGCTCCATCAGCATCTGCTGACCGACACACACGCCCAGCAGCGGCTTGCTGTGGTTGCTCAGCAGCTCGCCGACCAGACCGCGCAGCTCGGCGCGTTCAAGCTCGCCCATGCAGTCACGGATGGCGCCCTGGCCGGGCAGCACCACGCGGGTGGCACCGCGGATGGCGCGCGGGTCGCTGGTGATCACGACATTCTCGTCGGCCACGTGCTCAAGCGCCTTGGCGACGGAGTGCAGGTTGCCCATGCCATAGTCGATGACGGCAATCGTCATGTCTTTCTCCCGAAGGCCGGAGGCAGGCTCCGGCGCTGGATGTCAGGCGTCTGGCGCCCGGATCATTCGTTTACAGCGAGCCCTTGGTGGAGGCGATACGGCCTCCCATGCGCTCGTCCTCTTCCACCGCCATGCGCACGGCACGACCGAAGGCCTTGAAGATGGTCTCGGCCTGGTGGTGGGCATTGAAGCCCTTGAGGTTATCGATATGCAGGGTGGCGCCAGCGTGATTGACGAAGCCCTGGAAGAATTCCCAGAACAGCTGGGTATCGAAGCGACCGATGTTGCCGCGGGTGAACTCGCACTGCATGAACAGGCCCGGACGACCGGAGAAGTCGATCACCACGCGAGACAGGGCTTCATCCAGCGGCACGTAGGCATGGCCGTAGCGGCGGATGCCGGCCTTGTTGCCCAGCGCCTGTGCGAAGGCCTGACCCAGGGTGATGCCGATGTCCTCGACGGTGTGGTGGTCATCGATATGCAGGTCGCCATCGCAGTCGACCTCGATGTCGATCACGCCGTGACGGGCGATCTGGTCCATCATGTGTTCGAGGAAGGGCACGCCAGTGTTGGCGCTCAGCTTGCCTTCACCGTCCAGATTGATGCGGACCCGGATCTTGGTTTCCGAGGTGTTGCGATGAACTTCGGCGATACGCTCTACCATGATGTCTCTCCAGCGGTCGGTGACGCCATCAGCGGCTTCGAGGCCGATGGGGTCTGGGCGCAGTCTGGGGCCTTTGGTAAGAGAGGCGTGTGTCCAGTCCGGCCGGGAAGTGCGCATCATGTGGTTATTGTCATGTGATGTCGCAATCGAAATCGTGATCAGGGCATTGACGACGGCAGAGAGCCGTCGGCGGGGCGCTTGATCGGCGGCAGGCGCGTCGTCTTTGTGCCTGCCCGACCCGTCATTATAGAGAAAGGACAATGGCATCCGCTACAATGGCGGGCATTCATATCGCGGGCGAGGATCTCACCATGCCGGTCACTCTTCAGATGATCGATCACGCACGCTGGCAAACCGATGAGCAAGTCCGTATCGATCTGTCGCGTATCTATCACGAAGCCCCCAGTGAGCGTCTCCCGCTCGCCCCGGATGACTTCATTCAGGCCAATCTCGCCGCGGGACACCGCTTCTGCAGCGCCTTCTTCAACGATCGTCATATCGGCGCGCTACTCTGCGAGGATGAAGGCGATGCCTGGAAGATCAGCCATTGCTGCGTGCGCAAGAGCACGCGTCGACGCGGTGTCGGTACGCGTCTGATGGCGCTGCTGTCGCTGGAAGCGGCCAGTGCCCAGCGTCTTCTGGTCGTGCCGAGTCAGGGATTGACCCTGGCCGACGAGCTGCTGGTATCACGTCTGGGCTATGTGCGAGACCCCGCCCGCGACGGCTTCGTGCTGGCGCAGGAGTGAACCCGGTCGTTGCCGGATGCGGAACTGACGTCAACGCGACCTGTCCACCGGCTGTGTCATCATCATTTCTGTCTTGAGGCTGTCTCGCTGTGCGGGAGGATGGCGCGCAGCGCTCGAGCTAGATGATGAGCGGGAGAAAGGGCATCGCCTGATGCCACGAGTTCCCAGCGCCATTCCATGTGCTGCCCTCTGGAGTGAGGGCATCGTAGCAATTCTCATCGTGTCAAAGGGAGGACGCAGATGAAAGCACTGTTCAGAGCCTTGCTGGCCATCGTCGGAGTACTGGCGTTGGTGGTCGTGGCAGGGGTGATCTATGTCACCACCTTCCTCGATCCGAATGATCTCAAGCCGCGACTGGTCAAGGCGGTCAAGGACCAGGCGGGGCTGGAACTGGCCCTGAACGGCCCGCTGGACTGGTCCTTCTATCCGCGTCTCGGCGTCAGCGTCGAGGACGCCGAAGCCTGGCTGCCGGAGCAGGAGCGTGATCAGTCACCGTTTGCCTCCTTTACCCGCGCGGAAGTCGGCGTGTCCTTCACGCCACTGCTGAGCGGTGAAGTCGAAGTCGAAGGCGTCTTCCTCGACGGCCTCAAGCTGGCGCTCGAGCGTGATGCACAGGGGCGTGGCAACTGGGAAAGCCTGCTCGAGCATGCGGCGACGGCCGCCGACAGCGGCGCGGCGGATGAAGCGCTGCCGCCGGCCAAGAGCGCCGGTGTGGCGCTGGCGGATGACACGACGCCGTCGGTGCAGAATGGCGCCGGCAGCATGGCGGTCAATCTCGATATCGCCTCGGTGCAGGTCACCAATGGTCAGATCGCCTATCAGGACGCGGCCAGCGGGCTCGACATGACGCTCAACGACGTGGCGTTGACGTCCTCCAACGTCAGCCCCGACAAGGCCTTCCCGGTCGAGCTGTCGTTCGTGGCCGATGGGCGTGAGCCGGAGCTTCAGAGTACCGTCAGCCTCGATGGCAAGGTGGCGCTGGACCTGCAGGGCGGTCGTCATGTGCTGACCGGCGTGAGCCTGGACACCACCACGCGCATGCCGTCGCTGGGTGACAAGGACCAGAGCGTGGCGCTGGACATCGACACCCTGACGCTGGACACCGACAAGCAGCTGTATCTGGCCGATGGCGCCGAGCTTGACGCGACGCTCCATCAGGCCGCGCTGGGTGACAAGGCCCTGCCGCTGAAAGCCACCTTCGGTGCCGAAGCGGACCTGGCGGCGGGCACGGCGAATCTCGAGAATCTGCTGCTGACCTCCGGCAGTGACCTGCGCCTCAGCGGGGCGCTCAAGGCCAAGGACATCACCGGCGATGCGCTCAGCTATAGCGGCCAGTTCAAGCTGGCACCGCTGTCGCCCAAGGCGTGGATGACGCGTGTCGGCATGGAGGCGCCGCAGACCGCCAAGAGCAGCGCGCTGACCTCACTGGCCTTCTCCAGCCCGTTCAAGGGCGACATGTCGCAGGTGCAGCTGACCAACCTGGTGATGGCGCTGGATGACACCACCATCAACGGGCGCCTCGGCTCGTCCTTCGATGCCTCGCAGATCACCTTCGATCTGGATGTCGACGCGCTCAATCTCGATGACTACCTGGCACCGGCGGGCGCAGACGAGAAGACGGCAAGCCTGGGGGAAGCGCTCACGGCGGGCGTGATCGCGCCGGTCTATGCGGCCGATGGCGACGCGGAGCTGCTGCCGGTGGCATTGCTCAAGACGCTGGGCCTTCAGGGGCAGCTGGATATCGGCACGCTGATCGCCTCGGGTCTCGAGATGAGCAAGGTGACCGCCAAGCTGTCCGGTCAGCCGGGTGTGCAGCAGCTAGATAGCCTGACGGCCAGCCTCTATGGCGGCTCGCTGGCGGCCAATGCGCGCATCGACAGCCGCAAGACACCGCTGAGCATGAGCTTCGGCGAGAAGCTGACCAATCTGGATATCGCGCCGTTCCTCAAGGCGCTGGCGCCGGAGCAGAAGGACATCCTGCGCGGTCGCCTGACGCTCAATGGTGACTACACCACCAGCACCAATCAGATCGACAGCATCAAGCGCAATCTGAACGGCAAGGGCAACTTCGAGATTCGCAATGGCGAGGTGCTCGACGTCAATATCTCCAGGGAGATGTGTACTGCCGTGGCGACGCTGAGTGGCAAGACCTCCTCGCGCGAGTGGAAGGCCAATACGCCGCTGGAGCGCGCGCAGGGCAGCTTCACGGTCACCAATGGCGTGATCAGCAATCAGGATCTCGCCCTGGCGATCCCGGGCATCGCGCTGGACGGCAAGGGCCAGCTCAACCTGCCGACCGAGGCCTTCGACTACAACGTGGCGGCGCGCTTCATCGAGGGTGCGGATGACGCGGCCTGTGAGGTCAATCCGCGTCTGATCAAGCTGCGCTTCCCGGTGCAGTGTCAGGGCAACCTGAGCGGTGAGCCGGGCGAGTGGTGTGGCTTCGATCAGAAAGGCTTCCAGAGTGCCGCAGCGGAACTGGCCAAGGATGAAGCCAAGCGCAAGGCGGGCGAGAAGGTCAGCGAGAAGCTGGATGAAAAACTCGACGAAGATACCCGCAAGAAGATCGACGACAAGCTGGGCGAAGGCGCCAGCGACAAGCTGAAGGGCGCGATTCAGGGGCTGTTCAACTGATCACGCGCTCTCTTCGCAGCAAGACCGGCACGCCAGCTCCTCGGGGCTGGCGTGCTGCCGTTTGAGCCCAGGCCATGGCGTCGACCATGGCGCGAGCAGAGGAAGTTTTGATGGCGCGACCTGACACTGCTGCCACGCCAGACGTGACAGCTCCCGAGAGCCACGCCACACCCGGCTTTGAAGACATCGCCCTGAGCCCCGAGGCGTTTCAGGCGCGCGTGTTCGACTGGTTCGATGAGCATGGCCGCAAGCATCTGCCCTGGCAGGAGAACACCACGCCGTATCGCGTCTGGGTCTCGGAGATCATGCTCCAGCAGACCCAGGTCGCGACGGTGCTGCCGTACTACGCCCGCTTCATGGAGCGCTTCCCGGATGTCGCGGCGCTGGCGGCGGCGGACATCGATGACGTGCTGCACCTGTGGACGGGCCTTGGTTACTACGCTCGGGCGCGCAATCTGCACAAGGCCGCTCAGCAGGTCGTGAATGAGCACGACGGCGCCTTCCCGGTCGAGAGTGTCGAGGCACTGTCGGCCTTGCCGGGCATCGGGCGTTCGACCGCCGGGGCGATCATCAGCATCAGCACCGGACAGCGGGCGCCGATTCTCGATGGCAACGTCAAGCGCGTGCTGGCACGCCTGCATGCCGTGGAGGGCTGGCCGGGACGTCCGGCGGTGGAGCGCAAGCTGTGGACGCTGGCGGAGCGCTACACACCGCAGGTGCGGCTGGCGGACTGGACCCAGGCGATGATGGATCTCGGAGCCACCCTGTGCACGCGCGGCAGCAAGCCGGATTGCGCGCGTTGCCCCTTCGAGGAAGTCTGCGTGGCGCATGCGCGTGGCGAAGAGAAGCGCTTCCCCGAGAGCAAACCCAAGAAGACCATTCCGACGCGTCAGACGCTGATGTTGCTGGTCAGCGATGCGGCGGGGAAGATCCTGCTGGAACGCCGTCCGCCGACGGGCATCTGGGGCGGCCTGTGGGCGCCGCCACTGGTCGAGGACCGCGAGGCCGCGCGGGAATGGGTCGCCCGCGAAGCCCGCGGCGCCCATCTGGAGGCGCCACTGGCAAGTTTCGAGCATGTCTTCAGCCACTTCCGGCTGACCATCACGCCGCAGCCGATACAGCTGGGCGAGGCAGGGCTTGCGCCAGCTCAAGCGGCCGGGAGCGTCAACGAGTCAGCCGCCGACCGCCGCTTCGTCGACCCTGCCGCGCCGGACGCCGTGGGCCTGCCGGCGCCGGTCAAGGCGCTGCTGGCGCGCTGCACGGATGATCTGTTCGGCCTGTGAGGCCTTGCTGGCGTCGGCATCGGCCGCACGTCTGGGGCAAAGCGGCTCAAGCGTGCGAGAATGAGGCAACAGTAAGGGCGTCTGGCGAAGGCTCGACGCTCATCCGCACTGACATCCAGTTCTCTTACGGAGTTACCCATGCGCACCGTACATTGCCGCAAGTATGACCAGGACCTGCCGGGTCTCGATTTTCCGCCGCTGCCGGGCGAGAAGGGCCAGGACATCTGGTCCAACGTCTCGAAGCAGGCATGGGAAGAGTGGCAGGCGCTGCAGACGCGTCTGATCAACGAGAAGCACCTCAACATGATGGATGCCGACAGCCGTCGCTATCTGATGGAGCAGATGGATCGCTTCTTCAACAATCAGGAGACGGACCAGGCCGAAGGTTTCGTGCCGACGGATGCCGCCGCCAAGGGTGAATCGCAGGGCGGACAGGGCTACGAAGTCTGAGTGGACGGCGAGGACGGCGGAAGGCGAATTACGACGCCAAATTCTTGATAAGCAAGGGTTGACGTCGGGAAAGGTTTTCTATTTAATACGTCCTCGTTGGCAAGGGCCAGATAGCTCAGTTGGTAGAGCAGGGGATTGAAAATCCCCGTGTCGGCGGTTCGATTCCGTCTCTGGCCACCAAGTGTTGGGGTATAGCCAAGTGGTAAGGCACCGGTTTTTGGTATCGGCATTCCCAGGTTCGAGTCCTGGTACCCCAGCCAGCTGACATGCAGTAACGTAGTAAGAAGACTCATATCATGAGTTCTTTGTGCCGGCTTAGCTCAGTTGGTAGAGCAACTGACTTGTAATCAGTAGGTCGAGGGTTCGACTCCTTTAGCCGGCACCATCTTCAGGCTTCTGTAGATGAGCGAAGAACACATGATATAGAGGTCGCCTTGGCGGCTTTTTTTGTGTCTTCAGGTTGGCCAGATAGCTCAGTTGGTAGAGCAGGGGATTGAAAATCCCCGTGTCGGCGGTTCGATTCCGTCTCTGGCCACCAAATTGGGGTATAGCCAAGTGGTAAGGCACCGGTTTTTGGTATCGGCATTCCCAGGTTCGAGTCCTGGTACCCCAGCCAATTCTGGCTAGCTGATGAAGTCGCAGGATGAATTCGGCAGCCAACAGAAAAGCCACCCTTCGGGGTGGCTTTTTTGCGTCTGGAGTAAAGGTCTGGGGGGCGACGGGGCATGCCGTGGGCCGGCGCTCATCTCAGTGCGAGGTGTGCTCGTCCGGGTGCATCGCCAGCCAGATCAGGCGCTTGCGATAGATGGTGGAGGGCGCAATCTCCAGTATCGCCGCAGCGCGGGGGATACTGCCATCACAGGCGCTGATGACGCTCTCGATCGCCTCGCGTTCGACCATCCACAGCGGGCGCAACGTGGTCTCGCTGTCCTCCTGCGCGTTGTGGCTGAGAGGCGTGCGATACGCCGTGCTGGAGGGCAGGTCCAGCATGTCGGCCGTCAGCACCTCGCCATCATTGAGGATGATGGCGCGCCGCAGCGTGTTTTCCAGCTCTCGCACGTTGCCGGGCCAGTCATGGGCCAGCAGCTGACGCTCGGCGCATGCACTGAGTCGTGTGAAGCGCTTGCGTTCGTGGCCTGCCATGCGCCCCAACAGTCCGGTGGCGATCTCTAGGATATCCTGACCGCGCTCGCGCAGCGGCGGCACCTTGAGCGGGATGACGTGCAGACGATAGAAGAGGTCTTCCCGGAAGCGGTGGGTATCGACCAGTACCCGCGGGTTCTGATGCGTGGCGCACACGATACGGCAATTGACCTCTACCGTGCGCGTGGCGCCCACCGGCATTACCTGTCCTGTCTGCAGGAAGCGCAGCAGCTTGCTCTGCAAGGGTAGCGGTAGCTCCGCGATCTCATCGAGAAACAGGGTCCCCCCATCTGCCGCCACGGCGAGCCCCTGCTGGGCGCTCACGGCCCCCGTGAAAGCCCCGCGCACATGTCCGAACAATTGCGACTCCAGCAGTTCTGCCGGAATGGCGGCACAATTGACGGCGATGAACGGGCCGTCACGTACCGGGCTATGGCGGTGAATGGCAGTGGCACACAATTCCTTGCCGCTGCCGCTTTCGCCGGTGATGAAGATGGGAGCGTCCGAGTGGGCGACCTGGATGAGAGTGCGATAGAGCGTCTGCATGGCCGATGAGTCTCCGATAAACTCCCCAAAACCGCGAGGTCGCTTTACCGGTAGTTCCCTTACCCGCGAGGTAGTGGAGATATCGTCAGCCAGATTCAATGCAGTAGCCGATGATGCAGCCTGATGAGCTTTCAGTGCGGTCATGAGTGTTGTTCCCTTGCTGCTGGTCTTTCTGCATTGCCTGCGCTTCGTGCGAGCGGGCTGCGAAAGAATAATTGTCGGGCTGCTTCTGGTGACAGCCTCACCGGAGAGTCTGGATTCTCCAGCGTTGAGTGTTCGTCTTGGGAGTTTATCGAGTACCCATATAGAGGTTAATGACTTGTGCGAGATGATCATGGCGGCTTTTAGTGCGTTTTTTCCGCTCCCCCTGAGTGGCAGACTTCTCAGTCTCGACGCTCGCCTGGCTGACCAACTCTCTACTCACGCTGAAAGGGTGAGTTCTGGTATCTGACGGTCTGTCTTCCCGCGGATGACTGTCCCGAGCAGTGCATCACTGGGCGTCTTCCTCCTCATCTTCGTTGTTGTGGGTGATGGTGAAGTCAGTCGACGACGTCTGAGAGCTGCCATCCGCGGACTGATCCGCAGTGCCATCGATGGTGCCGGTGGAACCATCACTCAGCGTCTGTTCGATCTGTTGCCAGTTGCCGATCGAGGTGCTGCTGCCGGTATTGAGGGTATATTCCCCGATATTGGTATCGGACCCTTCCCCCAGGCTGCCGGCCTTCTTGCTCTCGTAGAGGATCAAGGCGGTTTCTGCGCTACGTGCCGGAAAGTCGTAGGGGAAGGGCCCCATCAGCGAGTTGGCGCTGACCGTCGTGGCCAGCAGGCATCCCGCGCTGACGACTCCCAGGCTGATACGTGTAAAGGCATTCATGTCTTGCTCCTTTCGCTCTGTGAAAGATGCAGTGTCTGATGCGTGAAGAATCTGGTGTTGGCAGATGCTGAAACACACGCGGGTTACCCCGCGTGTGTTGATCAGGCTGTCGCTGGATTATTGCGGACCGACATTGATGGAGACGTTGTTGCCCACTGAGGTCGCAGCATTGTTGATGACCGGGCCCTCGAAGCTGCCCACTGGCGGCAAGCCGAGCGTGATGTCGCTGACT
The DNA here is from genome assembly GCF_018340035.1 of Cobetia sp. MC34. Classification (NCBI taxonomy): domain Bacteria; kingdom Pseudomonadati; phylum Pseudomonadota; class Gammaproteobacteria; order Oceanospirillales; family Halomonadaceae; genus Cobetia; species Cobetia sp. MC34. The sequence continues at coordinate 12,014 of NZ_JADPPY010000036.1, read as the reverse complement.
GAGGCAGTGGAGGTCACATTGGCGAAGCTCATCTGGGTATTGTCGGCAATCAGGGCGGTATCAAGACCAGTTGTGTCCTGGGTGACCGACAGGTTGTTGCCCACGGAGGTCGCGGCGTTGTCCACGCTCAGATTGAGAATGTTCTCGACAGTGGCCACTGAGTCGATGTTCGCTTTCTGGTAATAACCCCCTGCCAAGAACTGCTCGTTGTGCAGGTTGACCATGGCATCGCTTTCCAGTGAGGCATTGTTGCCGACTGAGGTCGCCGCATTTTCCAGGCTTTCCAGGCGTGTGATATCAGCATTCACGACGGGGTCGGTGGTGGTGGTATTGATATAGCCAATGGCCCCTGCGCCTGCGCCTGCGATGGCACCGGCACTGGCATTTGCACCAGAGCCAAACCAGCCGCCATACGAGCTGGCCCCTGCACCTGCGGCTGCTCCTGCGGCTGCGCCCACGCCAATCCCGACTTCGGTGGTGGTCTCACCGGGGCCAGAGCCGTAACTGATGTCACTGACGACGGCTTCCGAGCTGACATCCCCGATCTGCTTCTGGAAGTTTTCCACCATCACCAGGCCGCCCGGATCGTCGATCGTCGGATCGATATGGGCTCCCACCTTGATATGCGTGTCAACGTGGCCATGCCATTTCCAATGGACATTGTCGAAGGCTTGCGCCTGACTTGCCATCATCACACCACTTACGAGACCGATGGCGACTGCGAGCTTATTATAGGTAGTCATTGTCATGTTCCTCATGAATGTTGACTTATTGTGCTGCGCTGGATGCTGCCGGTACTTCTGATGCGGGTGTTGCTTGCAACGGTGTTGCGACTGCTTCATTTGATTCATTGCCACTTGCTGCATTACTGCTGGTATTGGCTGCGGCCACTTGCTGCGTGTTGCTATCGTCATCTGCAACATGCTGTCCCGGGTGCAATGCACATTCCTGTCCCGCAGGTACAGGAAGTCCCAGGCCTTCAGTCAGAAGCTGATACGCGCCCATCTCCACGACTGATCTCACCCCCAGCTGCAGTGGTTCATTGCGCACTGCGCCGGAGTCAAACTCGACCAACTGATTGCCGAAGAAGCGGTAGATACCGGCTTCGACTTCGTAACCCACCACCTGCTTCTGCAGGCTGGTGACATAGACGGTGCGGAAGGTGCGGATATCGACCATGCGCAGGTCCAGGCCGACGTTGATGACTGCAGTGCGCAGTCCGGCCCCGATTCCGCTGACGAACAGTCGAGCTCCACCACTTGAAATGTTGTAATTGAGCTCTGTCAGTGCACCAAGAACCACGAAATGCGAAGGGAGAACTGCCAGTTTGCGCGGCGAGTAGGCCATAGCCTTATTCTCGAAAAGCTGCTGCTCTGCCAGCGGGACTCGTACATCGAGACGCTCGGTAAGATGCACCTTGCGAGTCTTGTAGAGAGCACTTATCAGCATCTCGGATACGCCCTGGGTTACGGCAGCGCTCTCTGTCACGGTGGAATAACTGCGTTGGCCGGTCTTGTCCGTCACCTGACCCACTGCAATCACAGGCAGGTTGGTGGCACCCTGAATTCGACTGAGTGATACGAGGCATTCGCTATATGGCGTATTGTTGGAGGTGACTGGTGGCCCTACGACCGGTTCGACATTGTCGAATTTCGGTTCGACAGCGGCGCAGCCCCCCAGCACTGTGGCCATGCAAGCGGCCATGCATATCCGTGGCTTAAACATGCTGGAAGTTCCCCTGGTGTGACGCATGATCCTGCGCCGTTATTTTTCTCTGATATGTCTCTATCAGTTGTTCTGCCGTGTTTTCTAAGGGGCACGAAACGTGCCAAACAATTTCACAATATTTCACAGACACTTACGCATTAATGCGCAATGTTGCGTGCGATGCGTTTTGCAAATTGCGAAGCGAAGTGAGGGGAAATAGCACGGGCGTGGTGCCAGTGATGAGTCGCTGATTAAGCCGCTTGTCTCACGGAAGATGAGAATTCGTGGCAGCAGGATGAGTCGGGACTGGCGAGAGGGGATGACTGAAGGAATTTGTCATCCGCGAGGCACAGGCAGCCTCATGTTTTCTTGAGAAGGGTGATGGCGGGTGTGGTGTGAGATTGGATGGTCTTTTAACGATCTTGTGGATCAGATCTCTATGCTTATTTCATGAATCTCGGGGTTGAAGTCTGTTGTATGGCCCATAGGTGGGACAGTGCGGGCAAGCCGCATGCTAGAACGCCAGATTCCACTTTCCTCAATGCAAGACATTGATGCCTTAAGGAGAGCATGATGACAGCTTCACGCCATATGACCTCGTACAACGCCACTTCTGCTCTTTCGTCCAAGCAACGCCAACATGAGCAGACCGATGGTGGCAACGTCAGCGCCGCTGCAGAAGCCTCCAATCAGCAGCTGGACGCCCGTCAGACCAATGCCGACCGTGATCAGGCGCCGGAAGCCTATCTCGACAAGTCGGGCAGCGATCGAGGCTCCGATCACTCGAGAGACGCCTATCCGACGCGCCTGAGCCAGCCGCCGGAGCATCTGTGGCAGAAGCGCCGTGAGCCCGTCGTGCACTCGCGTGCCGATGAGGGGCCGCTGGGCGCCGAGCAGCTCAAGCGTTTCAAGAGTGACGGCTTCCTGTTCGAGCCGGAATTCCTGGCGCCGGAGGAAGTCGAGGCGCTGAAGACCGAGCTGGCAGCGCTGCTCGACAACGAAGAGTGGCAGGGGCGTGACTTCACCATCACCGAGCCCAAGAGCCGCGAGATTCGCTCCATCTTCGCCGTGCACTTCCTGTCCGAGCGCTTCCGCCAGCTGGCAGAAGACCCGCGCCTGGTCGATCGCGCACGCCAGATCCTGGGGGGCGATGTCTATCTCCACCAGTCGCGCATCAACTACAAGCCGGGCTTCGAGGGCAAGGGCTTCAACTGGCACTCGGACTTCGAGACCTGGCACGCCGAGGATGGCATGCCGGAGATGCGCGCGGTCAGCGCCTCGATCATCCTGACCGACAATCACCACTTCAATGGTCCGCTGATGCTGATCCCCGGCTCGCATGAAGTCTTCGTGCACTGCCTGGGCAAGACGCCGGATGACAACCACAAGTCATCCCTGCAGACCCAGAAGGTCGGTGTGCCCTCGCGCGAAGCACTGAGCGAGCTGATCGCCGAGCGTGGTATCGAAGCACCGACCGGCGCCGCCGGTGGTCTGTTGATGTTCGACTGCAATACGCTGCATGGCTCCAACGCCAACATGTCGCCGGACCCGCGCAGCAACGCCTTCTTCGTCTACAACCGCGTCGACAACGCGATGCAGGCACCCTTTGCCGCCGCACGTCCGCGCCCGGAATTTCTCGCACACCGTCTCGATGGTGGCTGGGATGAACTTGAAGACTGAGCTTGAAAACTGGAGTTGAAGACCGAGCTTGAAGACTGAAGTGGAAGACCGAGCTTGAAGACTGAAGTGGAAGACCAAGCTTGAAAGCTGAGCTTTGAAGACCGAAGTGGACTGAACTGCACAACGCCGGGTTGCGCTCAGGCGGCGAAATCTCGGACGTTGGTGTGGTAGTGGCAGGCTGTCGGGGCGACGTATCATTGCGATATCTCTCATTGATCGTCTTTCATTGATCCTCCATCACGCCCCGACAGGAGTTCTGCATGCCGCTTGCTCAGCGTTTCACCCCGCGTTTCAGCGATGGTCGCGTCTTCGCTCATGACCTCGGCAAGGTGGTCTGTGTCGGCCGCAATTACGCAGCCCACGCCGCGGAGCTCGGCAATGAAGTGCCCAGCGAGCCGCTGCTGTTCATCAAGCCCGCCACCAGCGTGACGCCGATGGACAAGCCATTGGCGATCTCGCGGCGTCGTGGCCAGTACCATTACGAGGCCGAGCTGGCGCTGCTGATCGGCAAGCCGCTGTGTGAAGCCAGCGAAGCAGAGGCGCTGGAAGCACTGGCCGGCATGGGCCTGGCACTGGACCTGACCCTGCGTGAGCGCCAGAGCAAGCTCAAGGCCAAGGGCCAGCCGTGGGAGCTGGCCAAGGCCTTCGATGGCAGCTGTCCGTTGTCTTCCTTCGTGGCGCTGGAAGGGCCGCGTTGGCGCGATGCCGACGGCGAGCTGCACAGCGTGGATTTCCAGGCGCTGCACTATCGCTTCGCCATCGACGGCGAGCAGCGCCAGCAAGCGGATACCAGCCTGATGCTGTTCCCCGTTGCGCGTCTGCTCAGTGAGATCAGCCACAGCTTCACCCTGCTGCCCGGCGATGTGGTGCTGACCGGCACGCCGGAAGGTGTCGGCGAGCTGAATCCGGATCAGGCGCTGGCACTGGCGCTGGACGCCCCGGATGGCAGTGGCGAGCTGTTGCGCATCGAGACACGCACGCGCGGCGTGGCATGACGTCTGGGGCTGAGCCAGCCCTGAGCGAGTAGGCAGTAGCCCTGAGTGAGTTGAAAGCAGCCCTGAGCGAGTAGACAGCAGCCCTGAGCGAGTTCTGAAAAAGAAAAGCCCCTGCCGGGTCACCGGCAGGGGCTTTTGCTGTCTGGGCCTTAGCTTTTGAATCTGTTCCTGGCGAGCTCGGTTCATTGAGCCAGGGAACGAGCCTCGCACAAGTCTTAGCTCTCCAGGTAGGTATAGCCGTCGAGACCGGCCTTCAGGTCTTCGAGCAGGTCTGCCTGTTCCAGCGCATTCAGGTTGGATGACTTGAGCTGACGCGCGAGACGTGCGGCCAGCTGCTCCGGGTCGAAGTTCACGTAGCGCAGCACCTGCGCCACGCTATCACCCTGAATCGCATGGGAAAGCTGCCACTGGCCATCGTCGTCGAGGCTGGCATCCACGGAATCGGTATCGCCGAACAGGTTGTGCAGGTCGCCGAGGATTTCCTGATAGGCGCCGACCATGAAGAAGCCGAGCAGCTTCTCCTCATCGGCATGCCATTCCGGCAGCGGCAGGGTGGCGTCCAGGCCCTGGTCATCCACATAAGTGTCGATGCGGCCATCGCTGTCGCAGGTGATGTCCTGAATCACGCCACGTCGTGTCGGCGCGCGATCGAGACCGGTCAGCGGCAAAATCGGGAAGATCTGCTCGATGCCCCAGATGTCCGGCAGCGACTGGAACAGCGAGAAGTTGACGAACAGCTTGTCGGCCAGCTTCTCGTTGAGCTCATCGAGCACCGCGCGATGCGAACGCTGACGCGCATCGAGACGCCCGGCCAGGCTGCGACACACGTTGGTGTAGATGGCCTCGGCCTCGGCGCGGATGGCGATGCTCGCCAGCCCCATCACGAAGCGCTCCTGCACCTGATGCTGGGCATGCACCACGGCGTGGTAGATCTCCACCAGCTCACGCGGCTCAAGCTGTCCTTCCAGTCGTGCGGCCTGCGCCCACAGCGCGGCGATCTGGGCATCGTCCTCGCGGCGTGCGGGCAGCGGCAGGTTCACGCGCTCCTCGCCGATCACGTCCGTCACCAGCACCGCATGATGGGCGGTCAGGGCGCGGCCGGATTCGGAGATGATGTGCGGATGCGGCAGGTCATGGGCATCACAGACGGCGTGGAAGGCACCGACCACATAGTCGGCATATTCGCGCATCGAGTAGTTGAGCGAGCAGGCGCTTTCCGAGCGAGTGCCTTCGTAGTCCACGCCCAGGCCGCCACCGACATCGACGATTTCCACGCCGGCGCCAGCTTCGTGCAGGCCCTGATAGAAGCGCGCGCACTCGGCCAGACCGCGCTGGATATCGCTGATGTCCGCGACCTGGGAGCCAAGATGGAAGTGGACCAGCTTGAGGCAGTCCAGCGCATCCACCTCGCGCAGACGCTCGACCAGCGCGACGATCTGGCTGGCGGTCAGGCCGAACTTGGACTTCTCGCCGCCGGTGTTCTGCCAGTTGCCCTTGCCGATGGTGGCCAGACGCGCGCGCAGGCCGATGCGCGGACGCACGCCGAGGCGCCTGGCCTCTTCCAGCACCAGTTCCAGCTCGCTGGCCTTCTCGACCACCAGGTGCACGCGGTGGCCAAGCTTCTCGCCCATCAGCGCCAGACGCACGTATTCGCGGTCCTTGTAGCCATTGCAGACGATCACCGACGGGCCGCTGTCCGACAGCGCCAGCACGGCAAGCAGTTCCGGCTTGCTGCCGGCTTCCAGCCCGACACGCCCGCGTGAGCGCTCGCTGGTCGCCAGCAGTTCCTCGACCACGCGACGCTGCTGATTGACCTTGATCGGGTAGACGGCGGTGTAGCTGGCGCCATAGCCGCGCGAGCTGATGGCGGCATCGAAGGCGGCACACAGCTGCTCGACGCGGTCATGCAGGATATCGGCGAAGCGAACCAGCAGCGGCAGGCGCAGGCCCTGGGCGCGCGCCTTGTCGATCAGCGAGATCAGCGGCAGCGCAGGCGTGCCCGGCTCGCCATGCGGGCGCACCAGTGTCAGGCCATCCTGGCCCACGTCGAAATAGCCGCTGCCCCACTGGTCGATGTTGTAGGTGCGGCGTGCTTCGGCTGCAAAAGAGGTCATCGCGTTCTCCGGAGATGGACGGCGTGAAGGCAAGCCCGGCGGTGCTCAACAGGTGTGGGCAGCGTCGGAGAAGACAATGACGCCCGCAGGAATGCGGGCGCTCAGAGGGCGCATTATGCCTGCTGGGGGCCAGCAGGCAATTGCTTTGACGACTCGGTCAGTACGGAAGGTGCCGATCAGGCCGGTTGCGTGGCCTCGGGCAGCGGCAGAGCGCCTTCCTCGATGCGGCGACCCAGCAGCTGGCGGTACTGTGCCGGGTCCTTCGGCGTCAGGCTGTGGGCGGGCGGGTCCACGTAGACCACCAGCAGGCGTGACAGCCAATAGCGCAGCGCGGTCATGCGCAGCATGCTCGGCCACAGGCGGCGTTCGTCGGCGTTCATCGGGCGCTCGGCGAGATAGGCGCTGAGCAGGGCGTCATAACGCGCCTGGTCCAGCCGGCCATCGTCATTGGAGCACCAGTCATTGACCAGAATCGACAGATCGAAGATCAGGTCGCCGGTGCAGCCGTTGTAGAAGTCGATGATGCCACCGAGACGGTCGCCGTCGAACAGGGTGTTGTCGCGGAACAGGTCGCCATGCAGCGCGCCCTGCGGCAGCTCGACACCGCTGAAGACGTCTTCGCAGACATCAATCTCGTCGGCCATCAGCGCCTGGTCTTCCGGGCTCAGATACGCCAGCACCTTGTGGTGCATCGGCTTGATCCAGTGCAGGTCGCGGGTGTTGGGGCGCTGGCCGGTGAAGTGCTGCGAGACGGCATGCATGCGCCCCAGCGCCGCGCCGATCTCGCGGCACTGGGCCACGTTGGGCGAGACCGGCCAGTTGCCCGGCATACGCGGGAATAGCAGCGCCGGCTTGCCTGCCAGCACCTTGAGCGCCTGGCCGTCGCGGTCGTGCAGCGGGCCCGGCACCGGCAGCTTGTGGCTGGCGAGGAAGTCGAGCAGCTCGACGAAGAAGGGCAGTTCCGCATGCTCGCCTTGCTCGAACAGGGTCAGCACCATCTCGCGGCGATCGGTGGTGACGAAGAAGGTCGAGTTCTCGGTGCCGTGCGCGACATCCTCAAGCGATGTCAGCGTGCCTGCGTCGTACTCTGCCAGAAATTCTGCGACCTGAGCGTCGCTCAGGGGGGTAAAGACTGCCATGGGTGACTCTTCTCGCCGAAATGTGTCCGCCCCGCCAGTGGCGCGCCGCCGGAGCGAAGCGGCGGCAATGCGCTGACAGGAGTTGTTGTAGGTATGCAGGAAGGATGCCGCCACGCCCGGGGGCAAGAGATGTGCCGCGGGCGTGACGCCTGTCGCTGCTGGCTCAGCTGTCGCGTGAACCAGATGCCGAGCTTATCACTTTTTCAGTGCCCAGCCGGGTACCTTGAGCTGGCTGGCGCTGGTGACGCTGGACTTGATGAAGTTGCCGTTGCCGTCACTGTCGAGCAGGAAGAAGGGCGTGCCGCCCTTGGGGATGATCTCGATGGCATACAGATGGCCATTGACGCGGTATTCGCGCAGCTGGCGGTCATCCTGCTGACGGCTGGTGATCTGCGGCTTGGGGGCCTCGCTCTCGGCGACGGCCAGCGGCGCACTCAGGGCGGTGACGGCCAGCAGCAGCCCGGTGGCCAGCAGCGTGGGCAGGCGCAGCAGGGAATGCGGAGCAATGGAAGCAGTCGAGCGCATGACAATCCTCCTTTACACAAGCGCAGCCTGTATCAGGTCCCGCGTGCAAAAGTTCTGTGAGCAAGGGGCCTGCAGGCAGGGTGCCTGCGAGCAAGCACCCGGTGCGTACCCGTGCAGAAGACAAGCGAATCGGCGCTGGCCTGAAACCTTGCCTGATGGGCGCAGTTTACGTCCCTTGCCGGCAGTGTGCACGACTTCCCGCCATCAATGCCGGGCGCAGAAGACACACGCGCCGAGGGTGGCGACTGTGCCTCGCCGCAGCCCTTGCGTATCATGACAGCCATAGCTGCCGAGAGGTTTTCGGCCCCGACTCTGCTTGCCCCAAGCTCACCCTTCAGCCTACGGATGCGACTGCTCATGGCCGCCACGCCGATCGTTCTCGTCGATGGATCTTCCTATCTCTATCGTGCCTTTCATGCTCTGCCGCCGCTGACCACCTCCAAGGGCCTGCCCACCGGCGCGGTGAAGGGCGTGATCAACATGCTCAAGAGCCTGATCCGCCAGTACCCGGACAGCCCCATGGCGGTGGTCTTCGATGCCAAGGGCAAGACCTTCCGCGACGACATGTACCCGGAGTACAAGGCACAGCGTCCGCCGATGCCGGATGACCTGCGCCTGCAGGTCGAGCCGCTGCATGCCTGCGTGCGTGCCCTTGGCCTGCCCCTGCTGTGCGTGGAAGGCGTCGAGGCCGATGACGTCATCGGCACCCTGGCGCGCATGGCGACCGAAGCCGGGCGTGACGCCGTCATCTCCACCGGCGACAAGGACATGGCCCAGCTGGTGAACGAGCACATCACCCTGGTCAACACCATGAAGAACGAGACGCTGGACGTGGACGGCGTCACCGAGAAGTTCGGCATTCCGCCGAACCTGATCATCGACTTCCTCGCGCTGATGGGCGACAAGGTCGACAACATTCCCGGCGTGCCGGGCGTGGGCGAGAAGACCGCGCTGGGCCTGCTGCAGGGCATGGAAGGTGGCCTCGACACCATCTACGGCGATCTCGATCGCATCAAGACGCTCAGCTTCCGTGGCGCCAAGACCCTGGCCAAGAAGATGGAAGCGCATCGCGAAGATGCCTATCTCTCCTACCGTCTCGCCACCATCAAGCTGGACTGCGAGCTGGAATATGGCCTGGATGACCTCGCGATCGCCGCGCCGGACACCGCCGCGCTGGTCGAGCTCTACAAGGAGATGGAATTCCGCGCCTGGCTGAAGGAGCTGCTGGAAGGCGGCGACATGGCGGCCACGCCACATGCCGACGAGAAGGACAGTGGAGTCGCCGGCAGTGACCTGTTCGGTGACAGCATCGCGCCGGTCGCTGAAAAGGCCTCAGGCAAGGGCAAGACCGCCGCTGCGCCAACCCCTGATCTGGAAGCGGCGGAAGAGGGCGACGAGATGCCCGATGCGCTGCCGCCACGTGAGGAGCGCAACTACCGCGCCATCACCGAGCAGGCCGAGCTGGACGCGTGGCTCGAGCGCGTGCGCAACGCCACCTCGCTGTGCTTCGATCTCGAGACCACCAGCCTCAACTACATGGAAGCCGAGATCGTCGGTATCGGCATGGCGCTGGAAGTCGGCGAGGCCGTCTACATTCCCGTCGCCCACAGCTATCTGGATGCTCCCGCGCAGCTGGAGCGCCAGGCCGTGCTGGAAGCGCTGACGCCGATTCTCGCCGATACCGCCATCACCAAGATCGGCCAGAACCTCAAGTACGACATCGAGGTGCTGGCGCGCTATGACATCGCGGTGGCCGGCCCGCTGGCCGACACCATGCTGATGTCCTACGTGCTCAATTCCACCGCGACCCGTCACGACATGGACTCGCTGGCGCTCAAGTATCTGGGCGAGAGCACCATCAGCTTCACCGACATCGCCGGCAAGGGCGCCAAGCAGCTGACGTTTGATCAGATCGCGCTGGAAGAGGCGATGCCGTATGCCTGCGAGGATGTCGACATCACCCTGCGTCTCGCCGCGCTGCTGATGCCGCGCATCGAGAAGCTGGGACGTCTGGATGAAGTGCTGCGTCAGTTCGAGTATCCGCTGATTCCGGTGCTGGCGCGCATCGAGCGCAACGGCGTCGCGATCGACCCCGAGCGCCTGCACGTCCAGACCCGCGAGCTGACCGAGCAGATCCACGACATCGAGAAGCAGGCCTTTGAGCTTGCGGGCCGCGAGTTCAACCTCTCTTCGCCCAAGCAGCTGGGCGAGATCCTCTTCGAGGAGCAGAAGCTGCCGGTCAAGAAGAAGACGCCCAAGGGCGCGCCGTCCACCGCCGAAGCGGTGCTTGAGGAGCTGGCGCTGGACTACCCGCTGCCCAAGCTGATCATGCGCCATCGCGGCATGACCAAGCTCAAGAGCACCTACACCGACAAGCTGCCGCAGCTGGTCAACCCGACCACGCGTCGCCTGCACACCAGCTACCATCAGGCCGTCACCGCCACGGGGCGTCTGTCGTCGTCTGATCCGAACCTGCAGAACATCCCGGTGCGCAGTGACGAGGGCCGTCGTATTCGTCAGGCCTTCATCGCGCGCCCCGGCTATCGCATCGTCGCGGCGGATTACTCGCAGATCGAGCTGCGCATCATGGCGCACCTCTCCGGTGACAAGGGCTTGCTCTCGGCCTTCGCCGACAACCGCGACGTGCACGCCGCCACTGCCGCTGAAGTCTTCGGCACCGAGGAATCGCGTGTCAGCAGTGACCAGCGTCGCAGTGCCAAGGCCATCAACTTCGGGCTGATCTACGGCATGTCCGCCTGGGGTCTCTCGCGCCAGCTGGATATCGAACCCGGCCAGGCCAAGACCTACATCGAGCGCTACTTCGAGCGTTATCCGGGCGTCGCCACCTACATGGAAGACACGCGTCAGCTCGCCGCCGAGCAGGGCTACGTCGAGACCATCTTCGGCCGTCGTCTCTACCTGCCGGAAATCGGCTCACGCAATCACGCGCGTCGCAGCGCCGCCGAACGCACCGCCATCAACGCCCCGATGCAAGGCAGCGCCGCCGACATCATCAAGCGCGCCATGATCGACGTGGACGCTTGGCTGGCGGGCAGCGACGGTGCCGACAGATACGACGCCATGATGGTCATGCAGGTACACGATGAACTCGTCTTCGAAGTCGCCGAAGCCCAGGTCGAAGACTTCATGAAAGACGTCGCGCAGCGCATGCAGAACGCCGCCTCCCTCGACGTCCCGCTGCTCGTCGAAGTCGAGCAAGGCGACAACTGGGAAGAAGCGCATTAACGCGACGCACCATTAAAGCAATCATAAAAACCCCGCTCCGGCGGGGTTTTTATTTGATGTTTTTTGCTAACATGAGGATCTTTAGATTCTATGATATAAAAACAAGGGAAGCATTATGAATATTAAAGTAATTGTTTTGTCGGTAACGGCGGCGCTACTAAGTTCTTGTGCAACAGTAGGGCCTTCAAAAGATAATTTAGCTCAACAGCAATCAGTAATGGTTAAATCTCAGCCTCATGTAGTGAGTACGCCGACTGCACGTGAATGTCAGAAAAAATATAAAGTACTTGTCACCGATACACCGGTGGAGGACATGAGTGGCTATCTTTCCTGTATGGACCTTGCTGAACAGAAGTATGGAGTAAAAACTCCTCGATTTGAACCTATAGAGCCAAGCTCAGATGTTCTAGTAGATGTGCATCACTCTTGGCATCCTGGAGAAATGAAATTAAGAAATGGTCATATATTACGAGGAAGTCAGCTAAGGAACCGATGATCAATTCGGTTCTACGCGTTTGCAGCGCTCAGACTGGTGCTTCAACCGCAACAGCGGTCGCTTTCTGACCTGTATAGATGGCCTATTTCCTCTACTAGCCGGTTTATCCGGC
>NZ_JADPPY010000035.1:0-35772 GCF_018340035.1 Cobetia sp. MC34 | reverse complement strand
CCGCCTTGGCAATGGCATCAATGGCGTCGCTGAAATGCATGAGACCTTCCCATAATAAGTGTACCTGGCACAGGAAGGTCTCATGATCAGCTTATGGAGAATAGGCTTAACTGACTGGCATTACGCCTTCCGGCGGGCTTTTTTGTGGCCAGGCCTTGGCCTGACTCACGCTTCACGAAGAGTCGCCATCAACAAGAACGCCGCGACCCAAAGGGTCGCGGCGTTCTTGTATCGGCGGCCGTATTACTCGCACTCAGCCAGTGACACGGCTTGCGACAGGCATCACGCCAGCATTCGCTGGCCAGTGATTACTGCTGCGCTTCGTCGATGGACTCGTTGGCATCCTGCTGCGCAGCGTTGATCTTCTCGTTCGCTTCGGCAGCAGCGTTGTCGCCAGACTGCTCAGCGGAGTCGGTCAGCTCGGCAGCCTGCTCCTTGGTGGAGTCATAGGCGTTCTTGGCAGCATCGGCAGTGGCGTCAGCAGCGTCGTTGACACCTTCCTTGGCAGACTCATAGGTCTCGGAAGCAGCGTTCTTGGTCGCGTCGAGGGCGCTTTCGCTCTCGGCAGCAGCTTCATCGCCCATGGCATCGGCGGATTCGGCAGCGTCGTCAGCCATGTTGTCGGCCTTGTCAGCAGCGTCATCCATCTCTGCGGCCGCTTCGTCAGCTGCCTCGTCCATCTTCTCGGCAGCGGCGTCAGTCGCTTGATCGGCGCTCTGTTCAGCCTGTTCGGCGCTCTGCTCGGCAGAGGTCTCGGCGTTCTGGGCAGCTTTGTCAGTATCGCCGTTATCGCAACCAGCGATGGCCAGAGACAGGCCAGCGGCCAGTGCGGGAATCATCCATTGCTTGAGTTTCATCGTCTTCTCCATGATAGGTGGGGAGTTGCCAGCCCCTGTTTCCTGCAAGTGGCATTGCAACAAAGGTCGTGTAGTCATGCAAGCGAAAGCGTGGCTTGGCGCCTGATACCCAAGACATGGTGCCAGACCGACAGCTTTTCAAGCATTCCGCCCTTTTCACAGCAGAATAGTGTTAACGAACACCATTTTCCATCAGCTACCACCAAAAACCGCGCCGCGATCACTCACCGATATCTTCGTTCCAGACGTCCGGCTGCTCGCGAATGAAGGTCGCCATCAGTTCGCGGCAGCGCGCGTTGTCGACCACATCGACCTTGACGCCCAGGCCACGCAGGTGGTCTTCCGCGCCCATGAAGGTGTGGTTCTCACCGACCACGACATGCGGGATACCGTAGAGCTGGATGGCACCGCTGCACATCGGGCACGGTGACAGCGTGGTGTAGAGCACGGATTCACGATAGACGCTGGCCGGCAGGCGACCGGCGTTTTCCAGTGCATCCATTTCACCATGCAACACCGTGCTGCCCTTCTGCTGGCGCTGATTGTGGCCACGACCGATGATCTTGCCATCATGGACGAGTACCGAGCCGATCGGCACGCCGCCGGCCGCATAGCCCTTTTCCGCCTCTTCAATGGCGGCCTGCAGGAAGCGCTCATGATCGGTAGTCATTGCTGTCATCGTCTTGCTCCAGATGCGGTGAATATTCAGTGGAGCGGCAGCCTACTGCCACTCACTGCTCGGCACAATACACTCAGCCCAGGCCCGCTTCGCCGGTCATCATCTGACGGGCGCGTCTCAGCCCTTCATTGCTGGCATTGGTGGGCTCGCCGACTTCAGTGGCAAGCTCGCGGAAACTGCCCATGGCACCCAGCAAGGCAGAGGCCTCGTAGGGGATGAAGACGCGATCACCTTTGCGCGCCATGTCCGGCAGCACCTGCAGATATTTTTGGCCCAGCATGTAGCCGACCACCAGCTGCGGGTCTTCCGCACCGATGGCATCGCGCAGCTGATAGATGGCCTGACGCTCACCTTCGGCGCGCAGAATCGCGGCCTGCTTGTCACCCTCGGCGCGCAATACCGAAGACTGCTTCTCGCCCTCGGCGGTCGCGATGGCAGCTTCGCGCTGGCCATTGGCCTCGGTCACCGTAGCGCGACGCTTGCGCTCGGCCGCCATCTGCAGCCGCATGGCGTCCTCGACTTCCTCGGGCATGCTGATGTCCTGGATCTCGACGCGCGTCACCTTGACGCCCCACTTGTCACCGACTTCATCCATGGTGATCTGCAAGGCGTCGTTGACCTCCTTGCGGCTCTCGAAGAGCTTGTCGAGCTCCATGCGACCGATCTCGGAGCGCAGGCTGGTCTTGGCCAGGACCTCGACGGCCTGGGTGAAGTTCTCGACTTCATAGACGGCGCGCTTGGGATCGACGATCTGGAAGTAGAGCGCGCCATTGACGGTCACGGTGACGTTGTCCGTCGTCACCACGCTCTGGCCGGGGAAGTCCATCACCGTCTCGCGGCGATCGATGCGCGTCTCCTCCACCACCAACGGCAGGTTGTCGCCCTTGACCTCACGATAACGGCGAATGGTGATCGAGCGCGGCTTGTCGATGAACGGAATCACCAGATTCACGCCGGATTCCAGTGTGCGGCTGTAGCTGCCGAGGCGTTCGATGACGACGGCTTCTGACTGCTGGACGATCATCAATCCCTTGGCCAGCAGGATTACCACCAGCGCCAGTATGAAAAGAATGATGATGAGTCCCGGACTGATAATCATATTGCTCAACTCCCTTGAACTGGGCCGTATCCGCAAGCCCTTGTGAGATATCCGATCACGCTTGACCCGCTACCACCACGACCGCGCCGTCGAGCCGCGATCTCATGGTATCTTTGTGCCACTTTCCTGCGAGACAGGCTCGAAACAGACGGTGATGCCTTCAACGCTGACGATCCTGACCGTATCCCCCGCTGCCGGCGGCGTCTCCTCCTCCCAGCGTAGCGGATACTCATTGCCTGACACGCGCACGGCAGGTTTGCCACCGTTGCCGATGATCACCTTGGCCAGCTGCCCGGTTTCCGCGCCGCTGCCCAGGGTACCGTAGGGCGTCTTGGGCAACAGATAGGGATGGATCTTGCGCACGAACAGCGGCACCAGCACCAGGGCCGTGATCGAGACGCTGATCAACTGGATGTTTAGCCCCGCCCCCAGCCCCGCCGCCAGAGCACCCCCGAGGGCACTGACACCCAGTGCCAGCAGCACGAACTGCGCGCCCAGCAGCTCAAGCCCCGCCAGAATCAACGCGAGGATGACCCAGATATGCCACGCCGCCAAACCGACCATGCAATCACTCCCTGAAGTCCTGACTCCCGCCCTGCGCGGCCGAGAGATTGGAAGAATACGCTGCCACCAACGCAACGAGCGCAGCCTGAGTAAACCTCAGACTGCGCTCGTGTACCAGCCAGCCCACATGGCTCAGCCAGCGCTCAATGGCCCATCTGCGGGCTCATGAGTGTGTCAGCAGGGCGGCGCCCTGCGGGGTGACCAGACGCAGAGCGCCGGGAATCAGCTGGAATTCGCTGTTCTCGATCAGATAGCTCTCGCCATCGAGATTCACCGGCAGCGACTCACCACGATAGTGCAGCGAGTCAGTGCGCACATAACGCACGAAATGGCCGTTGTCGGGGAGCGACTCCAGCTCCTCGATCACCTCCCCCACCCGCGCGATGGGGAAGTCGCGGATCACCAGCACATCGAAGCAGCCATCATCGAGCAGCGCCCGAGGCGCCAGCTCCTGACCGCCGCCCGCCTGCCGACCATTGCCGATCGCCAGTACGAACAACGCCAGCTCCTCCTCCACCCCATTGAGGGTCACGCTGCCACGATAGGGACGGAAGTCCCACGCCTTGAGCACGCCCATCAGCGAATAGGCCCCGCCACCGAACAGCTTCTTGAGGCCACCGGGCGTCGAGCGCGTCACCTCGGCGCCGAAACCTGCCGAGGCCATGTTGAGGAAGTAGGCATCATCCAGCCGCACCACATCGACGGCTCGCGCCGCGCCTTCACAGGCCAGCGCCAGCGATTCCGTCACCGGCTCGGGGATGCCGAGCGAGGTCGCCAGGTCATTGGCGGTGCCCAACGGCAGGATCGCGACTTCCGGACGCTTCGCGAGTGGGTGCTGCATCAATGCATTGGCGATCAGATTGAGGGTGCCATCACCGCCGCCAACGACCAGCCGCGTGACGCCTTCATCGACCGCCTCGCGCACCAGCCTCGCGACATCATCACCCTCGAAGGTCAACCGCACTTCAAGCCCTGCCATACGCTCACGCTGAGCGAAGATGGCCTCACGCAGCTCCGGCTGCTGAGCCTTGTCCCCGTTGAGTATCACGCGCACACGCGCCGCTGATTCCATGGTGCCTCCTTGGCGACATGCGGATCGAGCGACAAGCATACTCTGGTCGGGGGCCTTCAATGAACCATCTCTGCCCTGCGACCCGCCGCGGTTGTCAGCCAGCAAATCCTTCATGCCCAGCCGGTCGCACCGGTCAGTCATAACGACTAGACGCCCGGCTGACGTCGCGCGCCCAGCAGCAGCAACGGCAGCACCATCACCACGCTGATCAGCAGCAGCCCCTGCTGAGGGGCGAGCGGCGTATTGAGCAGCGCCGTTGCCACCACTGCTGAGCCGCCGAGCTGGATGCTGCCGAGCAGCGCCGCCGCGGTGCCGGCACGCTCAGCGAAAGCCTCCAGCGCCAGGCTTGACGCCGCCCCGAGCGCCAGCGAGAAGCCGACCGACAGCACTGCCACCGGCACCATGAAGGCAGCGGCCGACAGTGGCAGCCAGGCGAAGGCGGCGCCCTGCATCAGGCCGGAGAGCAGGATGATCGCCAGCCCCAGGCGCACGGTGGGCTGACGGCCAAGGCGCGTGATCACGCGCGGTGCGAAGAAGAAGGTGATGATATTGATCACGGCATTGCCGCCGAACAGGGCACTGAAGACCAGCTCGGAGTGACCGAGGCGCTCGACCAGCAGCTCGGAGGACGACGACACATACAGCAGGATGGCGCTCATCGCGGCCATCGCGACCAGCGCCTGATACAGGAAGCGCCAGCTGGTCAACACGGGGCGGTAGCGCGCCCAGTTGTACAGCGGACGCTCCACGACCGTCGTGGCCGGACGCGTCTCGCCAAAGCTCTTCCACGCCATCAAGCCGACGCACAGCGCGAAGGCGGCCATGAACAGGAAGTTGGAGCGCCAGCCGAACTGCACAGCCAGCAGGCCGCCCAGCACCGGCGCCAGCGCCGGAATGATGCACAGCGCACCATTCAGATAGCTGTACATCCTGGCGCCCTGCTCCGGCGTGTAGCAGTCACGCACGGCCGCGAAGGCCACCGTCACCGTGGCGCACGCTCCCAGCCCCTGCAGGATACGCCCGAGATACAGCATGCTGATGTCCTGTGCCAGCACGGCGACCATCGCGCCGACGAGATAGACCGTCGCGCCAACCAACAGCGCCGGACGCCGTCCGTAGAGGTCCGTCAACGGGCCAACCAGAATCTGCCCGACACCCACAGCGCCCAGAAACAGCGTCACCGTCATCTGCATCACATCGGTGGGCTGGGCGAATTCACGCGCCATCGCCGGCAGTGAGGGCAGATAGATATCGATCGCCAGCGGCGAGAACATCACGCAGCCGACCAGCAGCAACAACAATAATCGTGCGTTGGGCATGGGCCTTGCGGCAGCAGGGGAAGACACGGACATGGATAATCTCGAGAGTCAGAAGCCAAGGGCGGCCCGACAGAGGGGCCATCAAGAATCCGCAGAGCCTAGCGCCTGCGACTTATGAAGCAAAATGATATTATTTCAGGCCTGATATTCCACTGGAGAAACTCATGAGCGCGACAGCCCCGCAGACACCCGCAAGGCCGGTTGCCGCCGCGTCTTCATTGCCTGCGTCTTCGGGCTCAGCGCCAGCGGCCACGCCCTTCAACACGCGCATCGACCTCAATCTGCTGCAGGTGCTGCAGGTGCTGCTGGAAGAGTGCAGCGTGACGCGCGCGGCGGGCCGTCTTCACCTCTCGCAGTCTGCCGTCAGCAAGAGTCTGGCACGCCTGCGCGTGATGTTTGATGACGCCCTTTTCATTCGCGAACGCCATGGTCTGCGCCCCACGGCGCGGGCCCTGTCATTGCGTGGCGAGCTGGCCGAGCTGCTCTCGCGTCTCGAGAATCTGAGCGCCCCTGCCACCTTCACCCCCGCCACCAGCCAGCGGCGCTTTCAACTGGCAGTGCTGGAAAGCGCCTGGGCGACCCTGATGCCGCCCTGCACGCGCGCACTGACCGATGCGCTGCCGCATGGCAGCCTCGAGATCAGCCGCTGGCAGGCCGATTGCTTGAGCCTGATGGAAAAGGGCCAGCTGGATATCGGACTTGCCGGACACGATCACAGCGCCGAGACCCCGGGCGAGCCGCCTGCCCTCCCCGCTGGCTTCCAATCGCGCCTGCTGTGGCGCGACGACCATGTGATTCTGGTGCGGCATGATCATCCGCTCACGCGGCGCCAGACACCGATGACGCTGAGTGAATTCGCGGCCTTGAGTCATGTCCAGGCCACCTGCGAGGGGCGCTCACGCTGGTCGCTGGATGAGCGGTTGGAGCAGCACGGCGCACCACGCCGCATCAGCGTGCTGGTGCCGGATTTCCGCGATGCCCTGAGCATCGTCGCGCACAGCGAGCTGGTGTTCTGTGCCCCCAGAAGCTTTGCCCAGGCCAGCAGCGAGCTGCACGGACTGGCGATTCTTGAGCTACCGATGCGCCTGCCCGCGCTCAGCTACCGCTTGATCTGGCATGCCAGCCACGAGCAGGACCCCGGGCACCGCTGGTTGCGACAGTCCCTGCTGACGCATATCCGCAACGCGCATGGGGAAGACGCCGAGGCCGCTGAGCTCTAGAATGGCCCCATTCTGAATTCGCCACCCGCCCTGCGGCACTGGCGCCGATACCCGCACGTCCCATGAGGTTCTGCCATGCGCTCCATCATCCGCCTGTTCTTCCGCACCCTGCGTCTGGTGCTGGCTCCCTTCATGCTGCTCAGCGAGAAGCTGACCCGCGGCAGCGCGCTCGAGCGCAGCCCCGCCCAGCAGGCCGAGGTGGACGCCGAGACGGCCAAGCTGGCGCTGTATCAGTTCTCGACCTGCCCGTTCTGCATCAAGGTGCGCAAGCGCATGCATCAGCTGAATCTGAACGTCGAGCAGCGCGACACCCAGCACAACGCCACTCACCGCCAGGCCCTCGAACAGGGTGGCGGTCGCGTCAAGGTACCGTGCCTGCTGATCACCCATGACGATGGTCGCGAAGAGTGGATGTACGAATCCGACACCATCAATGCCTACCTGCAGGAGCGCTTCGGCAGCACCGCCTGACAGGATACCGGCTGATACGACGCAGACCGCAAGAGGCCGCTCTCATGAGCGGCCTCTTGCGGTCTGGTGAGCGCGATCAAGCGCGCTTGGGTGTCTCTCTTCTGCTTACCGTCTTGCCCACCTTCTGCCTCTCATCAGGCCAGCGCCTGCGAGACGGATGCCCGCTTGTGGCGAGCCGCCTGGCGCATCCGATCCATCGCCCACACCATCGCCAGCGTCAGCGCGACGGCCCCCAGGGTATGCGCCAGCGCCAGATCCAGCGGCAACCACCACAGCACATTGGCGACCCCCAAGCCTGCCTGCACCAGCCAACACCCCAGCGCCCAGCGCCAGGGGTTGTCAGGCGATGGCGTCCGCGCCGGCAAGTAGCGGCGCTGGCGCCAATACAGCGCCAACAGCACCGCCCCCAGCAGCACGGCCCCGCCACGGTGCGCCATGTGGATGGCCGTGCGCGCCTCACCATGCAGCTGCCCGTGCAGATAACTGGGGCCGACATCCTGGGTCAGGTGGAAGCCCTCTCCCCAGTCCATCTCCGGCCATGCGGCACCATTGCAGGTCGGGAAACCTTCACAGGCAAGCCCGGCATAATTGCTCGAGGTCCAGCCCCCCAGGGCCAGCTGCCCCAGCAGCAGAGCCGCGGCCAGAGTGGCCAGCCAGGGCTGACGCCGGATGTGCGCTGCATCAGCGCCCGCCGTGTGTTGCTCAGCCGTCACCTTGAGGTGCGCCGCCCGCCGTCTGAGTGATAGCCACAGCAACAGCAGCAGGCTCAATACGCTCAGACCGCCCAGCAGATGCAGCGTCACCACCTGCGGCCACAGCTTCAGCGTCACGGTAAAAGCCCCGAACGCGCCCTGGACCAACAGCATGCCCAACAACAGCCAGCAGCCGGCCAGGGGAAAGCGCGTGCGCGCCTGCGCGCCCCAGTGATCAGTCACCTTTGCCTCGCCGCTGCCACCCTCGAAGGTCTGCGGCTGATGAGCCTCCCGACGGCGTATCCGCCAGCCCAGCGCGAGCAATGCGATTGCCGCAAGCCCGAGCAGACTCGCCGCATAGCGATGGATCATCTCCGCCCACGCCTTGTAGCCTTCAAGCGGATGATGCGGGCTATGCAGGCTCGCGGTCTGGGCATCCGGCACGACCAGGGCGCCATAACAGCCCGGCCAGTCGGGGCACCCCAGGCCGGCGTCCACCAGCCGCGTCCAGGCTCCCAGCCCGATCACCAGAATGACCAGTCCCAGCATGCTGGCGACCAGTCGTTGGCTGCTGCGCCACAGGCGTACCGTCACCCGTCGGCTCGTCGCCTGCCGGGCGGCAGGGCCATGCACCAGATCAGACGTCAGCTCAGGCGTCGCCATCGAGAAGGCCTGCGCAGCTGAGGCTTCATCCGTGGTGGCGTGGCGCAGAAATGGCGGGCGAGGCAGCAACGCCGCCCCTCGTTGGCGGGCCCGCGAGACGGCGCAGGCCCGCGGTGGATAGCGCTTCTGTCTGGCGAGGCGAGACATGGCATATCTCCCTGGTGAAGCGAAAGAAGAGCACGTGCGACTTGGCGAGGCCCGGCCTGGCGAGGCGCGACCTGGCGAGGCGCTAACTATCGAGGTCCGACCTGGCGAGGCGCGACCTATCTAGGCGCAACCGGATTACGCTTGAGCAGCCGGCGCACATCCTTCATCACGGCCTGCGGCGTGATCTCGGGCCCGTAGGCGACCACGACCTGCCCATGAGGGTCGATCAGGCGCAACTGGTGCGGCGCGGAAGCGGTGTCGTTCGGCGCCGGCCAGCGCCCGAGCGCCCGTTGCTCACCCGGCACCTGGGGATGCACAAAGGCCTTTTCAGCCACCACCAGGCGGCCCAGGCGTGGCGCCTCCTTGCCAAGCGCGCGATGCAGGCGCCACCAGCGCTCGGCCTGCGCCGCGGCCAGCTGCGGCTGGTTCGGCTCCGGCCAGCTGAGCCAGAAACGCTGTTCATCCGCGCCTCGGGCGGCCAGCGGCGGCATGCCGGGGGCCTCCTTCGCACTAACAGCGCCGTCAGTCGCGTTTCCTGTGGCGTTTTCGGTGACGTTGTCAGTGGCGTTCTCTGTCACGAGGTAGTCGAGCGACCAGTCCGTGAGCGGCTTGACCTTTGGCAACAGGGCACCGTTTGCCACCCGTCCTTCGGGAATCCCGACCTGTGCGCTCAGCATGGCCCACGCCAAGGGCAGCGGGGCGGACAACAGCCCCAGCAAGGCCACGAGTTTCAGACGCTGTCGCATCACGTGTGTCATCGCTCTCCTCCTGACGACGGCTTCCCTGCATGTCCGGGCGTGCGGACAACAGACTCAAGACACAAGCACCGGGCGCTAGGCCTGGCGCTGACGTAGCGCGGACTGGCGTTGACGGCGCGCGCCCAGAACCATGACCACCGCCGCCCCCAGGCTGAGTCCCAGCCACTGCAACGCATAAGCGTAATGACGCTCCGGCGTCATGTTGCTCGGCTGCCACCAGGGCAGGAATCGCCCCTCCCCGCTCGTCTGGTGCAGGACACCCGCAAAGGCCGGTGTGCCCAGCGCCTGCCAGGCGCTCAGATCGACCTGCTGCAGACGCTGCCCCTCACGGTTGGGGCCGAACAGTGGGCCACCGCTGTTGCCCTGACCGTTCAACCACTGCCAGCGACCACTGATCACCCCGGAGCCTGTCGGGGTCGTGAAGTCCGGGTCGCTGCGCGGGGCCGGCGATGCCACGAAGCCACGCTCCACCAGCCACCAGCGGCCATCCAGCGTTCGAAAGGGCGTGAGCACCGCCACACCATGGCGCTTGTCCAGCGTGCGGTTGTCCAGCAGCAGGCTGTGTTCCGCGAGCCACTCGCCGCGCAGCTCGATCAGGCTGGCACTGGCGGGCGCCGCCGTCGGCATCACCAGCTCCGGCGCGCTGGCGGTATCCTCCAGATGCTGGGCACGCGCCTGGCCACGCATCACCTGCCAGCTGCACAGACACAGGCCGAGCACGATCAGGCATCCCCAGAACAGCCACCAGCCGCGCCCGACCTGGCGCTCCTGCGTCGTCGCTGTGGGTGACGCCGGCGCCGCTGGCACTGACTTGCGCTTGTCAGCCGGATGAGCTCGACTGTCACAAGCGAGTGCCGCGCTGCGCTCACCCGCCACTGTCTGCGCCCCGGGAGGTGACATGCTGCTCAAATCGCTGATCGCACTGGTCTTTATCGGCATGCTGGCAAGCCTGGTCGCCGGCGCCGGTTTTCTGCTGCGCGATGGCAGCCGCAGTCGACGCCTGCTGACCTCTCTCAAATGGCGGGTTGGCCTGGCAGTGTGTCTGGTGATTCTGCTGGTCATTGGCTTCTCCACCGGAATGCTGGACTGACATCACGCTGCGCGCTGTCAGAACACATAGACGAACAGGAACAGACCGATCCACACCGCATCGACGAAGTGCCAGTACCAGGCAGCCGCTTCGAAGGCGAAGTGACGTTCACTCGAGAAGTGGCCGCGTATCACGCGCACCAGCATCACGATCAGAATCAGGGTGCCGATGGTGACGTGCAGACCATGGAAACCGGTCAGCAGGAAGAAGGTGCCGCCATAGACCCCCGCCTGCAGCGTTAGCCCCAGGTGGTGCCAGGCCTCGTAGTATTCGATGCCCTGCAGGGTCAGAAAGCACAGCCCCAGCACCACGGTGCCCGCCAGCCAGTTGCGCGCCGTGCGCCGAAACTCCATCTTCAGTGCTTCATGCGCCACCGTGAGGGTGACGCTGGAACTGACCAGCAACAGCGTGTTGGCCAGCGGCAGCTGCCAGGGCGACAGCAGCTCTCTGGGTCCGGCGATGCTGGCATCCGGCGGCGTCATCAGCGGCCAGCTGGCGGTGAAGTCAGGCCACAGCAGCGCCGTCACTCCCTTGGCGCCCTCGCCATCGAGCCAGGGCAGCGCGAAGGTTCGCAGATAGAACAGCGCCCCGAAGAAGGCCGCGAAGAACATCAATTCCGAGAAGATGAACCAGGCCATGCCCCAGCGGAACGAGCGGTCCATCTGGTCATCGTAGAGGCCGCCCATCGACTCGCGCACCACATCCCGAAACCAGCCCGCCATCACCAGCACCACGGCCAGCAGGCCGATGCCTGACAACCAGGCGGCGCTGCCGTGCACCATCCAGATTCCGGTGCCGATCATCATGCCGCCCACCGCCAGCACGCCGAAGATGGGCCAGGCACTGTGGACCGGGACGTAATAGCTGCCACTGCTCATGTTTCACCTCCTGCAGAATGCTCTGCATCATCGTCCCCCGCGGATGACGGCGTCGTGACCGGATAGAGCGTGTACGCCAGGGTCAGATCACGAATGCCTTCCGGAAGGTCAGGGTCGACCTGAAAGACCAGCGGCAGCTCGCGCCGCTCGCCTGCTGCCAGCGTCTGCTCCTGGAAGCAGAAGCACGTGATCTTGCGCAGATGCAGTGAGCCCTCGGCAGGACTGACACTGGGGACCGCGCGGCCACGCACCGGGTAATCGGCGTGATTGGTGAACACGAAGCGCGCACTGTACTGGCCACCGGGGTGGATGCGGAACTGCTCATCCAACGCCTCGAGTGTCCACGGCAGACCCTGACCCTGCTGGGTGATGAAGCGCACCGAGACCCAGCGGCTCTCGTCGATCTCCATCGCCACCGCGGCCCTGGCCTGACTGGCGGCCTTGCCATTCAGGCCGGTGAGATTGCAGAAGACGTCATAGAGCGGCACCAGCGCGAAGGCGAAGCCCAGCATCGCGACCAGCGCCAGCAGCGTGCGCCGCACGGTGCGTGCCACTGCCTGTTGCTGTGCTGCGTGATCGCGTGAGGGCATGTCACTCTCCTGGCCGCTGTCCATCGCTCAGCGGATGATCTGGCCATCGCGGGTCTGCGGAGGAATCTCGAAGGTATGCAGCGGCGCCGGGCTCGGCACGCTCCACTCCAGGTCCACCGCGCCCTCCCAGGCACATGCCGGCGCTCTGACACCGCCACGCGCGCACTTGACGATCACGACCAGGAACAGCAGCTGCGAGATACCGAACAGGAAGGCGCCGATGCTGGACAGCATGTTGAAGTCGGCGAATTGCAGCGCGTAATCCGGGATGCGGCGCGGCATGCCGGCCAGCCCCGAGAAGTGCATCGGGAAGAAGGTCAGGTTGACGCCGATGACCGACAGCCAGAAATGCCACTTCGAGAGCCCCTCGTGGGGATAGAAGCCGGTCCACTTGGGCAGCCAGTAGTAGGCTCCGGCGAGAATCGCGAACAGCGCGCCGGGCACCAGCACATAGTGGAAATGCGCCACCACGAAGTAGGTGTCGTGGTACTGGAAATCCGCCGGGGCGATGGCCAGCATCAGGCCCGAGAAGCCGCCGATGGTGAACTGGACGATGAAGGCGATCGCAAACAGCATCGGGGGCTCGAAGCTGATGGAGCCGCGGAACATGGTGGCGATCCAGTTGAAGACCTTCACGCCGGTCGGCACCGCGATCAGCATCGTCGTGTACATGAAGAACAGTTCCGCCACCAATGGCAGGCCGACGGCGAACATGTGATGTGCCCAGACCAGGAAGGACATGATCGCGATGGAGCCGGTGGCGTAGACCATCGAGGCGTAACCGAACAGCCGCTTGCGCGAGAAGGTCGGCACGATGGCGGACACGATGCCGAAGGCCGGCAGGATCATGATGTAGACCTCGGGATGCCCGAAGAACCAGAACAGATGCTGGAACAGCACCGGGTCGCCGCCACCGGCGGCATTGAAGTAGCTGGTGCCGAAGTTGATGTCGAACAGCATCATGGTGATGGCGCCCGCCAGCACCGGCATCACCGCGATCAGCAGGAAGGCGGTGATCAGCCAGGTCCAGACGAACAGCGGCATGTCCATCAGGCGCATGCCCGGGGCACGCAGATTGAGGATGGTGGCGATGATGTTGATGGCGCCGAGAATCGAGCTGATGCCGGCGATGTGCAGCGAGAAGATGAAGAAGCTGGTCGAAGGCGGCGCATAGGTGGTGGACAGCGGCGCGTAGAAGGTCCAGCCGAAGTTGGGGCCACCGCCCTCCATCAGCAGGGTGGAGAGCAGCAACAGGAAGGCGACCGGCAACAGCCAGAAGCTGAAGTTGTTGAGGCGCGGCAGCGCCATGTCGGGCGCGCCGATCTGCAGCGGAATCATCCAGTTGGCCAGCCCGGTGAAGGCCGGCATGATGGCGCCGAACACCATGATCAGCCCGTGCATGGTGGTCATCTGGTTGAAGAACTCCGGCTGCACCATCTGCAGGCCGGGCTGGAACAGCTCGGTGCGGATCACCAGCGCCATGATGCCGCCGATGAACAGCATGCTCAGCGAGAAGATCAGATAGAGGGTGCCGATATCCTTGTGATTGGTGGTCAGCAGCCAGCGCAGCATGCCGCGCGGCGCGCTGCCGTGGCCCTCGCCCACATGAGCGCCGCCTGCGGTGGCCCCCTCGCTCTCGCTGGCCTGAAGTACCGCCTTGCGTGGCTGTTCACTGGCCATGACACGCCTCCTGAATGCGTCGCTTGCAAGCTATTGAGACAGCTGTTCCTTGATGACGGCTGGCTGCACCAGCTCGCCGGTATCGTTGCCCCAGGCGTTGCGCTCATAGGTGATGACAGCCGCCAGCTCGACCGGGCTCAGCACATCGGCGAAGGCCGCCATGGGCGTGCCCGCCTTGCCGTTGACCACGATATCGATGTGCGCCTGCATGTCCTGGGTGACGATGGCGCTGCCCACCAGCGAGGGGAACGCCGGCGGCATGCCCTGGCCATCCGGCTGGTGACAGGAGGCACAGATGGTGGCGTAGGTCTTCTCACCCTTCTCCATCAGCTCCTCGAGACTCCAGTCACGACCGGCATCGTTGAGCGCGGCCTCGGCTTCGGCCTTGCGCGCGATCAGCCACTCATCGAACTCGGCCTCCGGCAACGCCTCGACCACCACCGGCATGAAGCCGTGGTCCTTGCCGCACAGCTCGGTGCACTGGCCACGATAGGTGCCGGGGGTCTCGATACGCGTCCAGGCCTCATTGATGAAGCCGGGAATGGCGTCCTTCTTGACGCCGAAGTCCGGCACCCACCAGGAGTGGATGACGTCGGCGGAGGTGGTCAGGAAACGCACCTTGCGATTGATGGGCAACACCAGCGGGTTGCCGACTTCCAGCAGGTAATGCTCGCCCTTGGCGGCGGTGTTGTTGATCTGCTCGCGCGGGGTCGCGAGGCTTGAGGTGAAGGCGACATCCTCGCCCAGATACTCGTACTGCCAGCGCCATTGATGGCCGGTGATCTTCACGTCCAGCGCCGACTCGGAGGCGTCGTACATGTCCTTGAGCGTGGCGGTGGCAGGCACCGCCATCACCACCAGGATCAACAGCGGGATGGCGGTCCACAGAATCTCGATACGGGTGTTTTCATGAAAGCTTGCCGATACCGCACCGCGTGACTTGCGGTGCTTGATCATCGCGTAGCCCATCACACCGAACACCACGATGCCGATGACCACACAGATCCAGAAGATGATCATGTGCAGCGAGTGGATCTCGCGGCTGACCGCGGTGACCCCGACCGGCATGTTGTATTCGACTGCCAGCACCGAAGGGGAAAGGACTGTCAGTGACAAGGTCGTCACTGTACGTCGCAAGCGCAGACGCATTGGCCTGGTGACACGGGAAAGGCATTCCGCGATCCATGACATCGGCGCCTCCTTGTCATTGTTATCGAGAGCCTCACCCAGATGACGGCGCTGAGCGGCTCCCCGTGCTCCGACTTGCTTCGAGTATAGAAGAGCTTGGCGGAACACAAGGTCGCGTGGATCAACCCACTGATACTCCTTGGTCGCAAGGCAGAGCGAGGCAAAAACGGCTACCCCGCGCGTGATGCCGCCTGAGCACAAGGCAGCGGCGCGCTTCTGCGTTCAGTCCACGCAGGAAGGCGGCGATTGAGTCATTGCCAAGAAGTCGGCTGGCGACATGCCGGCGCGCGGCGGGGCGACCAATGGCGAAGTTATATGCGCATTTATCGATGTTAGCGTCACGCCGATCTGCACCAGTGTGTTGAAAGTCTTGCTTGAAAGCCCTGACGGAAGGTCTTGCTCGGCGGACGCTCGACAGCGGCATGTCGAGCTGACAACCAGCACACGCCAGCACGCCCTACTCAATCCATCACCACGCCACTCGGAATCTGCCATGAACGCCATCTGGCTTGCCCTGTTCGGCTGCGTTGCCTTCGCCATCGGCTATCGCTTCTATTCCCGCTTTCTGGCCGAACGCATCTTCCGCCTCGACCCGAATTTCGTGACGCCAGCCCACGCGCTGCGCGATGACACCGACTACCTGCCGACCAATCGTTGGGTGCTGTGGGGTCACCATTTCACCTCGGTGGCGGGCGCAGCCCCCATCGTCGGTCCGGCGATCGCCGTCTACTGGGGCTGGCTGCCGGCCGTGCTGTGGGTCGTACTGGGCAGTCTGTTCGCGGCAGGCGTGCATGATTTCGGCACCTTGACGCTGTCAGCGCGCCATCGCGGCCAGTCGGTCGGCACCCTGGCGGACAAGCTGATCGGCAAGCGTGCCAAGCTGCTGTTTCTGTTCATCATCCTGATTCTGGTCCTGATGCTGAACGCGGTGTTCGCCTGGGTGATCGCCAATCTCTTCATCAACTTCCCGGCCAGCGTGCTGTCGGTGTTGATCCAGATTCCGCTGGCGGTATGGATCGGCCATCGCGTCTATCGCCGTGGCGGCAAGATGCTGATCCCCTCGCTGCTCGCGCTGATGGTGATGTATGCCGCCGCCCTGCTGGCGGGCCAGTTCGAGTTCCTGCAGATCGATCTGGCCGGTGCCTTCACCGCCATGGCCGGTGGCGAGGATGGCACCCTGCTGTTCGGCCTTTCGCCCATCTCCAGCGCCTTCCTGGTATGGATCATCGCGCTGATGAGCTATGTCTACATCGCCTCGGTATTGCCGGTCTGGAAGCTGCTGCAGCCACGCGACACCATCAACTCTCACCAGCTGGTGGTCGGGCTGGGACTGCTGTACCTGGGACTGGCCGTAGGTGGCCCGCAGCTGACGGCGCCAGCCTTCAACGCCGATGCCGAGATGTCCTTCTACCCATTGCTGTTCATCACCATCGCCTGCGGCGCCATCTCGGGCTTCCACGGTCTGGTCGCCTCCGGCACGACCTCCAAGCAGCTGTCCCATGAACCGGATGCGCGCATGATCGGTTACTCCGGCGCGCTGGGCGAAGGCATGCTGGCGCTGATTTCCATCATCGCGGTGGCGACCCTGTTCGCAACCCAGGCCGACTTCACCGCGACCTATTCAAGCTTCGCCGCGGCGGGTGCCAATGGCCTCTCGAGCTTCGTTCAGGGGTCCGGTCAGCTGATCTCGCACCTCGGCCTGCCCGCCAACGTCGGCAGTACGCTGGTCGCGGTCATCGTGGTCAGCTTCGCGGCGACGACGCTGGACTCCGCCGTGCGCCTGATGCGCTACATCATCGCGGAACTGGGCAGCGAATACGGCATGCCGGCGCTCAGCCACAAGCATGTCGCCACCAGCATCGCCGTCATCGCCAGTGCCGCGCTGGTCATCCTGCCGCAGGGGCCCAAGGGCTTCGGTTCCGGCGGCTACCTGCTGTGGCCGTTGTTCGGCACCAGCAATCAGCTGCTGGCGGGCATCTCGCTGATGCTGGTCTCGGTGTGGCTCAAGCGTCAGGGCCGCCCTGTCATCTATACCCTGGCCCCGATGGTCTTCTTGATGATCATGACGCTGTGGGCGATGGTGCAGCAGGTGGTGCTGGATTGGTCGGGCATGGGCAGCAACGACCCGCAATGGCTGCTGTTCACCTTCGGCAGCCTGATCATGGTGTTCGCGCTGTGGATCCTGCTCGAGGCCAGCCGCAGCCTGAAGTCTCCCGCCCGGGTGAGCGCTCATGAGAGCTGATGACGATACCCGGTTGGCGTCATCACCCCGCCAGCCGGGACTGACAAGGCGCCTGCTGACAGGCGCCACTCAGCTGCGGGATGGCTGGGAGGCCATGCTGCGCGTCAACCAGCAGCGCGATCTGGCGCAGCTTGCCCGTGAGGAGGAGGACATCTTCATGATGATGAGCTTCGCGGAGCTGATGGGCATCCCCAATCCGGCGCCGGCCGTCTCGCTGGAGATGCTGCCGCTGATGCTGGAACGCATGCATGACTGGCACCTGCGTCAGGGGCTTGAGCATTCACCGCTGGAGGGCATCAAGTGCTGTTGAGCAGGCTCTGGAAACGCGCGGCATCCCGCACGGCGAAAGATACGGCTGGGCCGAAAAGTACTCGGCCGTCAGCGGCTCACGAGACTCACAAGGCTCACACTCACCAGTCTGGCCAAGCACCGGAGCAAGCCGGGAAATCGGAGCCTCCCGAGATCTGGTTCTTCGGTGGCAAGGGCGGTGTCGGCAAGACCAGCTGCGCGGCGGCCCAGGCGCTGGCACTGGCGGAGAAAGGCGAAGCGACCCTGCTGGTGTCGACAGACCCCGCGCACAACCTCGGCGACCTGTTCGGTGCGATCGGTGGCAAGCCCTGCAACATCGCGCCGCGCCTCGACGTGATGGAACTGGACCCCGAGCGGGAATGCGACCGCTACCTGGAGGCGGTCCGCCAGCGGATCGCCCCCCTGGTAAGTGGCGAGCGCAGTGCCACCGTGATGCGCCAGCTCGAGCTGTCACGCCACGCCCCCGGCACCAGTGAAGCGGCACTCTTCGATGCGCTGGTGGAGATCATCCTGACTCCGCCAGCCCCGCTGGAAGATGAAGCCCCACACTATCGCCATATCCTGTTCGATACGGCCCCCAGCGGGCACACCATTCGCCTGCTGAGCCTGCCCGAAGTGCTGGGCGGCTGGCTGGAGGGCATGCTGGGCCAGCGCAGGCGCGCCATCGCCGAACGCAGCCTGTGGCTGGACAGTCAGCAGGCGTCAGAGACGCCAGGCGAAGAAGCGCCGGAAGACCCGATCAGCGAGGCGCTGGAGCAACGCCGTACGCGCTACGCAGCATTGCGTCAGCGCTTGAGCGATACCCGCCGGGCGCGCGTGATTCTGGTCAGCACGCCGGAGAAGCTGCCGTGTCTGGAAACGACCCGAACACGAGAGGCGCTGGAAGCCCATGGTCTGGCCGTCGGCGGCTTGATCATCAATCAGTGCCTGCCGGAGCCCGCCGCGCAAGAGGCTGGCGGTTCCCCCTCAACGCCCCACGAGCCGCAGGCTGACTGGGTCGCGACCTGGCGAGAACAGCAGCAACACTGGGCCGCCAGACTGGAGGAGGCCTTCGCTGATCGCCCATGCGTGCGTCTGCTGCGCCAACCACAGCTGCCGGAGGACCGCGCAAGCCTTGCCCCGCTGGTGGCACAGTTCACTGCGTTCCGCCCCTGGTCACCCACCCCTCCCGCGTCCTCTTGCGGTTGCGCTGCTCCCGCCAGATGACTCGAGAGGTCGCCATGCGCTTCAGCCCATCAGTACTTCAGACCCTCAGCCCCCTCAGCACTTCCGCTCTCTCACCCTCCCGCTTTCCCGCTCTCCCGACCTCACGCTGATCCGCTGATCCGCTGATCCGTCATGTGCTGGCGACATGCATTTGCGTACAGGGCCGGGGAGTTCATCATTCAGACACTTCGATCTGATAACTTATTCAGAATTTGCGCATATTGATGCACCATCACTGCCCCGGCCTCACCTGACTTGCACACACACCTTGAGTGAGGCGAGGCATGTGCACGCCTGCGGGCATGGCAAGCGAATTGCATTGTCTTGCATCCCCCTCCATGAGGTTCAAAATGCTGCTCACATGGCAACAATCTGTTGCAACAGGGTGCGCAATAAGTGCACAAAACAACCATACAGTCGCCTCGCCATTCCGATAGAATAGCGGGCTAAATATCTTCCTCATCATGACATCGTTGCTTTGACCTGCCGCGCCTGCGGTGAGTCACAATGTGGCGATAGTGACGCACTTCAGCCCCTGAATTTCGTAAAGGACGCTCCATGGCCCCGACTACCCCCAGTCAATCCCGCTTGCAGAGACACCCATTGGCTTTCAATGCCCGCCGCCTCGGCCTGCTTCCGGCAAGCCTGCTGCTGGTCGGTGCCCTGCTGGCCGGCTGTAGCGGCGACAAGGAGGAGGCTGGCCAAGGCCCCGCCGCAGGCGCCAGCCAGGCCGCTCAGGTCGATGTCGTCACCGTCACTGCCCAGGATGTACCGCTCACCACCGAACTTCCGGGCCGCACGCGTGCCTATCAGATCGCGGAAGTGCGTCCGCAGGTCGGCGGCATCATCGAATCGCGCGACTTCACCGAAGGCAGTGACGTCGAGGAAGGTCAGGTGCTCTATCACATCGATTCGCGCACCTATCGCGCCGATGTCGAGAGCGCCAAGGCAAGCCTGGCGCGTGCCGAGGCGAGCCTCAACACCTCGAGCCTCAAGGCCAAGCGCTACAAGAATCTCGTCGCGCGTAAGATGGTCAGCCAGCAGGATTATGACGATGCCGTGGCCACCGTCGGCGAAGACCGTGCCGATGTCGCCTCGGCCAAGGCCGCGGTATCCAGCGCGCAGATCAACCTGGATTACACCAAGGTCACCTCACCGATCAGTGGTCGTATCGGCAAGTCCAGCGTCACCAAGGGCGCACTGGTCACGGCCAGTCAGGAAACCAGCCTGGCCACCGTCCAGCAGCTGGACCCCATCTATGTCGACCTGACCCAGTCCGCCACCGAAGTGCTGCGTCTCAAGCGTGAGCTGGGCGAGAATCGCGATGCCGCCACCGCACCGGTCCAGACGGAAGTCGAGCTGGTGATGGAAGACGGCAGCGTCTATGGCGCCAAGGGCAAGCTGCAGTTCGCGGATGTCACTGTCGACCAGGGAACCGGCATGGTCACGCTGCGTGCACTGTTCCCCAACGAAGATGAGCTGCTGTTGCCGGGCATGTTCGTGCGTGCCCGCCTGACCGAAGCCGTCGCCAAGGATGCCATCCTGATTCCGCAGAAAGCCGTGAGCCGTGACAGCACGGGCCAGGCCAGCGTGATGACGGTCAATGCCGAGAACAAGGTCGAGGCCAAGCAGGTCGTGATCGGTCAGGCCATCGACAATCAGTGGCTGGTGACTAGCGGCCTCGACAGCAATGACAAGGTCATCGTCAGCGGTCTGCAGAAGATCAAGCCGGGTGCCACGGTCGAGATCGCCTCGGACGAGACAGGCACTGACCAGAACGCCGCACCTCAGTCGCGGGCTGCTGCCAGCAGCGACTCCTCGGAAAGTGAACAGGCCAAGACCGGCGATAGCCAGTAAGCCTGCCCCCGCTTTTCGCGCCACTGTCGCCAGTCAGACGAGAGACGCTTCTCGTGTGACTGGCGACCGTCCCGAACGACGTTCCAGGAGCCTCAAACGTCATGGCCAGATTCTTCATCGATCGCCCTATCTTTGCCTGGGTGCTCGCCATCATCGTGATGCTGGGGGGTATCTTCAGTATCCTCAAGCTACCGATCGAGCAGTACCCCTCGCTGGCCCCTACCAGCATCACCATTCAGGCCACCTACTCCGGCGCCTCCGCCCAGACGGTGGAAGACACGGTGACCCAGGTCATCGAGCAGCAGATGAACGGCATCGACAATCTGCTGTACATGAGCTCGACCTCGGACTCCCAGGGCAACGCCAGCATCGAGCTGAGCTTTGATACCGGCACCGACCCCGACATCGCCCAGGTTCAGGTACAGAACAAGCTGCAGCTGGCCACTCCGCGCCTGCCGCAATCCGTTCAGAACCAGGGTGTCTCGGTCACCAAGTCCTCCGGCAGCTTCCTGATGGTCGCGGCCTTCGTCTCTGACGATGGCAGCATGACCAAGCAGCAATTGACCGACTATGTCGCCTCCGACATCCAGGATGAGGTCGCACGTGTTCAGGGCGTCGGCGAGACCCAGCTGTTCGGCGCGCCGGGGGCCATGCGTGTCTGGCTCGACCCGCAGAAGCTCAACAACTTCAAGCTGACCACCAGCGACGTCACCACGGCCATCAGCACGCAGAACAACCAGATCGCCTCGGGCCAGCTGGGCAATCTGCCGGCGGAAGAAGGCCAGCAGCTCAACGCCACCATCGTGGCGCAGACCCTGTTTGAAACGCCGGAGCAGTTCGGCAACATCCTGCTCAAGACCCAGGAAGATGGCTCTCAGGTCTATCTGCGTGACGTCGGTCGCGCCGAGAAAGGCGCCGAGACCTACAGCACCGTCAGCCGCTACAACGGCAAGCCTGCTGCAGGCCTGGGGATCAAACTGGCCTCGGGCGCCAACGCGCTGGACACCGTCCAGGCCGTCAAGGACCGCCTCGATGAGCTGTCCGCCTACTTCCCGCCGGGCATGAGCGTCAAGGTTCCGTACGACACCTCGCCCTTCGTCAAGATTTCCATTGAAGAAGTGGTGATGACACTGCTGGAAGCCGTGGCACTGGTCTTCCTGGTGATGCTGCTGTTCCTGCAGAACTTCCGCGCCACCCTGATTCCGACCATCGCGGTGCCGGTCGTGCTGCTGGGCACCTTCGGGGTGCTGGAAGTGCTGGGCTTCTCCATCAATACCCTGACGATGTTCGCCATGGTGCTGGCCATCGGGCTATTGGTCGACGATGCGATCGTGGTGGTGGAAAACGTCGAGCGCGTCATGCACGAAGAGAAGCTCTCGCCACTGGAAGCGACCCGCAAGTCGATGGGCCAGATCACCGGCGCACTGGTGGGTATCGGCCTGGTCCTGTCATCCGTGTTCATTCCGATGGCCTTCTTCCCCGGCACCACCGGCGCGATCTTCCGTCAGTTCTCGGTGACCATCGTCTCGGCGATGACGCTGTCCGTACTGGTGGCATTGATCCTGACGCCGGCCCTGTGCGCTACCCTGCTCAAGCCGACCAAGGAGAAGACCACCGGCTTCTTCGGCCTCTTCAACCGGGTCTTCGATCGCTCCAACGCGCGCTACCAGAAAGGCGTTGGCGGCATGCTCAAGCGCACCGGGCGCTCGATGCTGGTCTATGCATTGATCGTCGTCGGCTGTGGCGTGGTATTCACGCGCATCTCGACCGGCTTCCTGCCGGATGAGGATCAGGGCTATCTGTTCAACCAGGTCATCCTGCCGGTGGGCTCCACTCAGGAACAGACCCTCGAGACGCTGGAAAAGGTCGAGCATCACTTCCTGGTCGATCAGGAAGATGCGGTTCAGGAAATGTTCGACGTCGCCGGCTTCAGCTTCGCCGGTCGCGGTCAGAACATGGGCCTGGCCTTCATCAACCTGAAGCCGTGGGATGAGCGCGAGCGCGATTCCTTCAGCGTGGTCAGTGAAGCACAGAGCTACTTCAACACCTTGAAGGAAGCCGTGGTCTTCGCCATCAACCCGCCGCCGATCATGGAGCTGGGCAACGCCAGCGGCTTCGACATGATGCTGGTCGACCGTGGCGGCATCGGCCACAAGGCACTGACCGACGCGCGCAACCAGCTGCTGGGCATGGCGGGCCAGAATCCGGCCGTGACCGGCCTGCGTCCCAATGGTCTGGAAGACAGCCCGCAGTTCACGCTCAATATCGATGAACTCAAGGCGACGGCGATGGGTGTCTCGCTGTCAGAGGTCTACTCGACGCTTTCCACGGCGTGGGGCTCGACCTACGTCAATGACTTCCTCGACAACGGCCGCACCAAGAAGGTCTATGTGCAGGCGGAAGCCAGTGCCCGCATGCAGCCGGAAGACCTCAAGAAGTGGTACGTACGTAACACCTCCGGCGAGATGGTGCCGCTGAGCGCCTTCATCAACGGCGAGTGGACCTACGGGTCGCCGCAGCTGGAACGCTACAACGGCGTCTCCTCGATGGAACTGCTGGGACAGGCGGCACCGGGTTACTCCACCGGTGAGGCCATGCAGGCCATGGAAGAGATGGTCAGCCAGCTCAACAGTGGCGTCGCGCTGGAATGGACCGGCATCTCGCTGCAGGAATCCCAGAGTGGCGGCATGGCACCATATCTGTATGCCATCTCGCTGGTCTTCGTCTTCCTGTGTCTGGCCGCGCTGTATGAGAGCTGGAGCATTCCGTTCTCCGTCATGCTGGTGGTACCGCTGGGGGTGCTGGGTGCCTTGCTCGCCACCTGGATGCGCGGACTCGACAATGACGTCTACTTCCAGGTCGGCCTGGTGACGACCATCGGGCTCTCGGCCAAGAACGCGATCCTGATCGTCGAATTCGCCAAGGACCTTGAAGTGCAAGGCCGCTCGCTGATCGATGCCACCATGGAAGCCGTGCGCATGCGTCTGCGCCCGATCCTGATGACCTCGCTGGCCTTCACCCTGGGTGCCGTGCCACTGGCCATCTCGACGGGTGCGGGTGCCGCCAGCCGTCACGCCATCGGCAACGGCGTGATCGGCGGGATGATCTCGGCCACGGTGCTGGCGATCTTCCTGGTGCCGGTCTGCTATGTGGTCGTGCGCCGCCTCTTCGGTGAGCCGAAGGACCTCAAGCGAGCCCACGAAGCGGCCCGCCAGGAGGATGACCTTGTCTGATCTCTGATCACGACAGAAGCCTCATTGCTGTCACATTGCGTGACGGCCCTGCACGCCGCCCTCTCCGGGCGGCGTGCCTGTTTGCAGGCTGGCAAAAAAGGCGCGCTCACGTGGCAAGCATTGAGTGCCATCAGCCTTTTGCGGCATCATGCTACTATTGAACACTGTTTGCCTGCGCAGGCCTGGTGCTTCCACAGCTCCCATACCTTCGCAGGGCCGCGTGTGCATGGGGCCAGACCGCTGACGGCGCATCCCCGAGAGCGCATCCTCGAGAGCGCATCCTCGAGAGCGCTGTCCCAAGAGCGCAGCCGCAGGCGTGGTCAAGCCGCGACTGACAACGCCTCTGCGCATGCCCCGAACACGCGCGGCACGGCGATACACCACCCGATCCCGCTGGAGCGACATGCCTCGTCCCCTTGCTGCCCTGCGCCGCTACACCCGGCGTACCTTTGAAACCCGTGATCCGCCGCAGGTGTTCGCGCCTGTCACGTCAGGCGTGTCACGGCGACGGATGCGTGCCTGCGAGTGCTGCGATCTCGTCGTGGCACTGCCGGCGCTCAAGGCCGGCGAGCGCGCCCGCTGCCCGCGTTGCGATCATCTGTTCGCCCAGCGCCATGCCCATGCCGTGCAACGCACCCTGGCACTGGCGATGGCGTGCCTGGTGATGCTGGTGCTGACGCTGCCCTTCGAGTTCATCGCCTTTGCCACCAGTGGCATCTCAGCAAGCCTCAGCCTGATCGATACGCCCGCCGCCCTGACGGCCGAGTCCTATCCTTCCCTGGCCGTGCTGCTGATTCTGACCATCGTGATGCTGCCGGCGCTCTACCTGCTGGGCGTCATCTATACGCATGCGGCCATCGGGCTGAAACTGCCCTTGCCGGGCATTCGCGGCATTGCGCGCACCCTGAGCCACCTGCGCCCGTGGATGATGGCGGATGTGTTTCTGGTCGGCGTGATGGTGAGCCTGGTCAAGATCGCCGGCATGGCCGATATCAGTTTCGGCCCTTCCTTCTGGGCGTTCTGCGCCTTCGCCCTGCTGATGACCAAGACGCTGGCCAGCATCGATGGGGATCGCATGTGGTTCGCGCTGGCGGGCGAGCCAGCCGCCCCCAGCGGTACGCTGCCGGGCATCGGCGCCGCCTTGCAGGGACTGGCCAGTTGCCATAGCTGTGGCCTGATCAACGCCTGCGGCGAACGGGAGGCTCACACCCACTGCCGCCGCTGTGGCGACCCCGTCCATCAGCGCAAGACGCAGAGCCTGCAGCGCACCTGGGCGTGGCTGATCGCGGCGGCGATTCTGTACATCCCCGCCAACCTCTTCCCGATCATGACCACGGTCAGCCTCGGGGAGAATGACCCGCAGACGATTGCCGGTGGCATCGTGGTGCTCTGGTCACATGGTGACTGGCCCATCGCGATGGTCATCTTCATCGCCAGCATCCTGGTGCCGGCCTCGAAGATGATCGCCATCGCCTGGCTGTGCATCAGCGCCCAGCGCCCCGAGGTGCAACATGCGCGAGCGCGGGTGACCCTTTACCGCATCACCGAATATGTCGGGCGCTGGTCGATGGTCGATGTCTTCGTGGTGGCGCTGCTGGCCGCGTTGATCCAGCTGGGCGCGCTGATTTCGGTCCACCCGGGGCCCGCGGCGCTGTCCTTTGCCTGCGTGGTGGTGCTGACGATGCTGTCGGCGTTGAGCTTCGACCCACGCCTTGTCTGGGACACCGAGACGGAGAAGACGATGATGGCGAACACGCTGTTCGGTGATCTGCCGCTGACGCCGCTGACGGGCTCCGCGTCTCTTGCTTCGTCCTCGCAGGCAACGCCTCCGTTCACGACGCCATTCACGACCCCGAATGCTTCCCGCAATCCCCCTTCCGCTGCCGCCTCACAGGATGACTTATGAGTGATGATTCTCGCGCACGTCGTGAAAGTCGACGCCGCCTTTCGCCGATCTGGATAGTCCCGATCGTGGCCCTGCTGATCGGCGCCTGGATGGTGTGGCACAACTACGCCAGCCGTGGCCCGCTGATCACGATCGAAATGGAGACGGCGGAAGGTATCGAGGCGGGCAAGACCCTGATCAAGACCCGTAACGTCGAGGTCGGCAAGGTCGAATCCGTGCGTCTGTCGGACAATCTCGACAAGACCATCGTCACTGCGCGCATGTCCAAGGACAGCGAGCGCATGCTCAATGCCGACTCGCGGCTCTGGGTCGTGAAGCCGCGCATCGGTCGTGAGGGCATCAGTGGGCTCAACACCGTGCTGTCGGGGGCCTATATCCAGCTTCAGCCCGGCGACAGTCGCGATGAGGAGGATCACTTCGTGGCGCTGGAGCAGCCGCCGGTGACGACGCAGGACGCCAAGGGGCTACGTATCGACCTCACCAGCAACGATGGCAGCGTGCTGTCGGATGGCGACCCCGTCACCTACGAAGGCTTCGTGGTCGGGCGCGTGGAATCCAGCGAGTTCCGCCCCAGCGAGAAGGAAATGCACTACACCCTGTATATCGACTCGCCCTACCATGAGCTGGTGACCTCCACCACGCGCTTCTGGTCCACCAGCGGGGTCAGCCTGCGCCTGGATTCCCAGGGTCTGCAGGTCGATGTCGGGTCACTGGAAAGCGTACTGAGCGGCGGAGTGGCCTTCGGCATTCCCGAAGACCTGCCGCGTGGTCGTCCGGTGGTCGAGAACACCTCCTTCACGCTGTATTCCGACCAGGAAGAGGCCCGTGAAGGCAGCTTCCACCAGGCCATCGACTACGTGATCATGGTCGACGATACCGTGCGTGGCCTGTCGCGCGGCGCGCCGGTGGAATTTCGCGGCGTCCGTCTCGGCACCGTGGTCAGCGTGCCCTATCGCCTGACCCACCAGCGCGTGCGGACGCTGTCGAGCTTCGAGATTCCGGTGCTGATTCGCATCGAGCCCGAACGCCTCGAGGGGCAAGTGGATGATGAAGGCGTGGCGCAGTGGAAGAAGCGCCTCGAGCGCCTCTTCAAGCGTGGCATGCGCGCGACGCTGAAATCCGGCAACCTGCTGACCGGCGCCCTGTTCGTCGATCTCGACTTCTATGACAACCCGCCGCCCTACAAGGCCGATACCTTCGATGATATCGAGGTCATGCCGAGCGTCTCGGGAGGCCTGGCGCAGATGGAAGCCAAGCTCAATGCCCTGCTCGACAAGCTCAATGCACTCGATGTCGAGCCGGTACTGAGCAACCTGAACAAGACGCTGTCGGCCTCCGAGAGTCTGGTCAAGCGCCTCGACAAGACGGCTGGTCATGTCGATAGCCTGCTGGGTTCCGAGGCGGTACAGAAACTGCCGGGCGACATCAGCACCAGCATCGACAACCTCAATCGCACCCTGGATGGCCTGACACCGGATTCTTCCGCCTACCGCAAGCTGGAAGGCGATCTCGAACGACTGGATCGCGTGCTCAAGAAGGCGGAACCACTGCTCGACACGCTGGAGAAGAATCCCTCCAGCCTGATCTTCGACAAGCCGACCACTCGCGATCCGATTCCAAGGGCCCAATGATGACGACAGCCATGAGTCTCTCGACCCGCACAGCCGCCATGCCGCAAGCGTGCAGCACGCCTGCCTCACCGCGCACTTCCACGTCGCACAAGGGCCGCTTCGGCGGCCTGATGGCAGGCTTGCTGATGCTCGGCACACTGGCGGGCTGCACGACTGCCGCCACCGGTGGCGCCTACCTGTTGCCACAAACGACACAGGCTGGCGCCGCCCAGCGTAGCGTTGCCGCCGATGCGCCCCTGCTGGAAGTGATGCCGGTGCAACTGGCCAGCTACCTGGAAGGCGGCAGTCTGGTCTATCAGACGGATGACATCACGCTGGTACAGGCCAGCCAGAACCTGTGGGCCGATGACCTGCAGGACATGCTGACCCGCCAGCTGCTGACGCAGCTCAAGGCCAGCCCCGCCCAACCGCTGAGCCAGTACCGTATCGCGGACACCAGCCTGAGCGGCCTCAAGGGCGCACGCCTGAGCGTAAGCCTGGATCGATTCATCGGCCGCCACGATGGCCAGTCCGTCATCACCGGTCGCTGGCGCCTGCGCGGCGTGGATGGCAGCGTGCTGGAGGAAGGCGACATCCAGACGCTGACTCCCCTGACGGATGACGGCTATCCGGCGCTGGTCAATAGCCTGGGCGAAGGCTGGCGTGTGACCGGCGAGCAGTTGGCACGCGAGATCGCCAAGGCATTGCCCGCCACGGCGGATGCCAGCTGACGACCTGACGGTCTGATGGAAAAGAGCAC
This sequence comes from Cobetia sp. MC34, assembly GCF_018340035.1. Classification (NCBI taxonomy): domain Bacteria; kingdom Pseudomonadati; phylum Pseudomonadota; class Gammaproteobacteria; order Oceanospirillales; family Halomonadaceae; genus Cobetia; species Cobetia sp. MC34. The sequence goes on along the minus strand of NZ_JADPPY010000035.1, from coordinate 7,682 downwards.
GGTTGGATACCCAGAAAGCTGGATGTCCAAAAAAAGAAGACCCCCGACGGAATCCGTCGGGGGTCTTCTTGTCTGGCGGCTAGCTGGCCTCAGCCTTGCTGGGGCAGCACCAGCTCACCGTCACGGATCTCGAAGCGCTTCACGTCCGGCTTGTCCTCGAGACGCACGGTGCGGGTCTCGTCACCCATGTCGACCTTGACGTCGTAGCCGACCACCTTGTCTGACGCGTCCTGCACCGTTTCGCAGCGCTGTTCGGTCGTGGTGTAGGTGTCGCCCTTCTTCATCTGGCCCTGGATCTGGTTGCCGGCATAACCGCCACCCACGGCGCCCGCAGCTGTCAGCACCTTCTTGCCATTGCCACCGCCAAACTGATTGCCCACTACACCGCCGACGATCGCGCCGACGGCCGTGCCGACGACATTGTGGGTGTCCTTGCTGGGCGCCTGATGCGTCACGGTCTCGTTGTGACAGACCTCGCGCGGGGTGGTCACGGTTTCCGTCACGGCATCCACCGCCACGATATCGGCATATTCAGGGCCTGGGTTGCTGGCCGTATAGCTGCCGATCGCCACTCCACCGCCAATGCCCAGTGCAGCCACGATCGCGCCAATCAGGATGGACTTGTTCATGCGTGTTCTCCTCACCGAATAGTGTTGCAGCCTGGCTCGTCAGCCAGTCAGCCATGCTCCTGGATGACACCTGAGGGGCTTGCCGCTGCGTTCGGAGAGTAATCTAACACTGTTCGACAAACTGGGTAATGTGGCAACTTCCCCACCCGGTCGTCGCCATTTCGCAACATCGGACATGGAAAAGCCGGGTTCTACGCTAGTTCATGCCTTATATTAGCAATTTCTTGGCAAGCAGGCTTGCGGCCAGAAACCCCCGCTCATCGTCTTGGTGCTGACGCACAGGTCTGTACGAGTCGGACAGAACGAACAGGGCCGGTGCGAGCGCCTAAGCTCGCACCGGCCCTTGTCTTGATGGCCCTGACCGCAAGTCACTCAATCCAGCTGATTGGCCGTGATGGACACGGCTTCATCGTTACAGAACTGCACGCGCACATCTTCCCACCAATTCAGCAGACGGCAGGACGTGTCATCGGCAATCGTCTCGCTGATATCACTGGGCTTGCCCAGCAACGAGATGGCCTGTGCCTCGCTCATGCCCTGCACCAGATAGCCATCATCCAGCGCTGAACGAATGCGGTACTGGCGCTGACTCTCCTCACGTGCGGCCAGGGCACGCTCCTTCTCACGCGCCAGGCGCTGTGCGATCGGGTCTTCGCCTGAAGTCTCTTCTATCACGTCAGCGGCGGGCACCACCGTCAGCGAATCATCCAGCGTGACGGGGGTATCGCCCTGCTGGCAAGGCTGCTGCTGCCAGGTGGGCACCCCCGACTGCACACAGCGAAAGATGCTGTTGTTGGCCTTGGCGGCAGGCGGCAGAGAAGGTGTCGCCGGGTCGGCAATCACTTGCGCCCGAGGCGCCTGCCCGTCACTCGAAGACGCTGCAGCATTCGGCGACTCCTCCGCCTGAACCACCGCAAGCGGCATACCACTGACCAGCGACGCCACCAGCAGTCCCCGCAAGAGCCGGCGCGACACCTGGCGTGAAACGCTGCCACAGGAATCCATCATCAACTTGTCTCTCCGCTTGGTGAGAGCGTGGATCATGCACGGATATCACGCCCAATGAGGTGAAATGGCAAAGCCATCATCCTTGCGTCAGCGCTTCCACTGATAGACCTCATCGGCGGTCTGCACATCGTCATGGTGACTGACATCAGAGCGACTGGGGGCCGAGGCCGCTTCGCCTGATCCATCGTCCGGAGTATCCAGTGGCGGCATGCCTGGCAAGGCCAGGCTGTCGTGGCTGTGACCGTGGTCGGGGCGGTGGTCGTGATCAGACGGCTCGATCTGATCGAGACTGGCTGCACCGTGATCGGGCGTATCCCAGACGGTGACCACCCGATTGCGCCCTTCGCGCTTGGCACGGTACATGGCCTGATCGGCACGCTGCAGAAGGTCCGGCAGCAGTGATTCCGCGCAAGCGGCTGGTCCACCCTGGGCCACTCCGATACTGATGGTGACCCGCAGCAGCTGGCCGTTGCTCAGCGTGAAGGCACGACTGTTGATCGAGAGCAGCAAGCGCTCGGCTGCGTGCTGGAGCCCTTCTCTGTCCTCCGTCGGGCACAGGGCCACGAACTCTTCTCCCCCCTGGCGACACAACTGATCACTGCCGCGCAGGTGGTGACGCAGCCGTTGCGTCAGCTCTATCAGCACCTCATCGCCAATCGCATGCCCTTGGGTATCGTTGATGGCCTTGAAGTGATCGACATCGATCATCAGCACGCCCAGGCCACCACGACTCAGCAGACGCGGCCCCTCTTCCAGCAAGGCAAAACGAGACAGCGCCCCCGTCAACTGGTCATGACGCAAGTCACGACGGTAGCGCTTCTCGCGCTGCTCAGCTTCCCATCCGATCTGCACCGCCACCACCGCGATGAAGGTGACGGAAATCACCAGGTTGACGACACTGGCCAACGACATGAACTCGTAGGAGACGATATAGACCGGGCTGGTGAGATATTGGGCACCGATATAGAACAGCAGCAGGACACCACTGAACAATAGCCGTTGAATGCGTGACAAGGACGCGATACAGATGAAGAAGATGGCGACGATATGGAAATACTCGAAGCCACCCTCGGCGCCGAACTGATATTCCCACCATGCCGCCTTGGCCGACATCGGCACCACCAGCAACAGCAACGCGGAATTCATGTACCCCTTGCGGTGGAACATGATGGCCAGGACGTTGAGCAGAACGCCGATGACATTGATCACCACCGGCTGCGGATAAGGCTGCAGGCCCAGCAGAACGAAGTAGCCCAGCTGGCAGCCGAGCGCACTGATATAGATCCACATGAACAACTGATAAAGCACGAGGTGCCGCTCAGCCAGCCCCGCTGGAGCTGGCCACCGCCACTTCATGTTTACCGTGCGCAAGACACCCTGCCGACTTCCCGCTTTGCGACGGCGATCTGCTTTCGCCATGATTCCTTCCTCATTTACGGCACTTCCCGTGTGCCTCCGCTGCGCGCTACCTGATGATTTTACCTGCCTATTCTATCTCACGCTGCTGTATGAAACGTGACAGCCCTTACCAGTGCGCATCCTTCAAGGCATGCAGCGCGGTCAGGCATGTGACTCACGTGTACCAGGCGCCCCCCCTGCGAGACTGGCAATCCCATCACAGCGGCGTGGCTCACGTAGCAGGAGTCTGAGCGTGAAGCATCAGCAATCTCGAGGATCAGCAGTCGAAGATTCTCACAAAGTGGGCCTTGTGGGTGACTTGCAGAGTAGTTCAGAGAAGATTTAAGCCCTAGATTCAGTCGTGATGATGACCGGGCTGGAGAAAGTCCGTGACCAGTCAATGGTACTCTTGAGCATGGCAATGCTGACATCTCATCGCCAGCCTGCATGACCTAGACCACCTGACACTCGGGCCCTCCTCGACGTCTGAGGCAAGAACCGGGCAGACAATCGCCCGCCTTCGTGACACCATCAGCGCCTGGACATGGCAGTAGCCGTCACCCACTTTTCCCCGCCGTTTTTAGAGAAGAGAGACTGTAATGGACGCGACCACTCTGACACGCGACTTCCACCTGTGGCAGCGTTTCTCCAAGCAAGACCGCCTGGAACGTGAACATCGTGCTGCCCGCCGCAAGATCGCCGAAGCTGGCACCATGGCGACGCGCATGATCAAGGCCTATGAAAGCATGGCCGCCAAGGGCGTCTCCGAGAATGCATGCTATCGCACCATCTACAAGCAACGCGATGCGCAGGGTGAGATCATGGTGCGCGAAGGCTGGCTCAAGGTGCGTCGTGTGGTCGCGGAAGGCGGCACCACGCGTCTTCGCGGCACGCTGATGACGACGTTCAGCCTGCTGGATGGCGAGCAGGAGCCCGCCGATGCCAGCGTCGAGAAACTCACGCTCGAGGTGTATGACGAAATCGTCGCCGGCACCAAGATGAAGCTGGCCTGCAAGGTGGACCGCTGCGACGCCGATGACCAGACGGACTTCATCACCTTCCTGGATGCCGTACGCGGCGACCTCAAGGAGTGGGTGTGACGCGCCCAGGCGTGAACGCCAGCCCCTGATGAAGGGATGACTCCCTGAATCGGCTCAATGATGCCCACTCGCCTCGTGCAGTGGGCATCATTGCTGTCAGGGGCAAGAAAACTGCTGGCTCATGCCAGTACCGGCCTGCCGGGGCCTTTGTTTCCTAAATGGAATCTATCCATTTCCCATCTCGCACAGATAGCGAAGAATATTGACCCGACAGACCGAAAATCCTGTCACTGTTGCGACAGTAGCAACCTGAGGTTACCCATCGTGCAGGAAACTCCTGGCCCTCGCCTGACTCACAGTACGCAGAACATGCTCGTCATCTGATTACAGGAGTCAGTCCATGAATGCCATTGCACCGTCGGCTTACCATACCCTCGACGTCGAAACGCTCTCTCATGTCACCTCCGCTCGTCTGCCTTTGCAGCCGATCGGCGACATCACCATGGATAGCCCGGCCAGTGAGCTGGTGACGGACTTTGCCGTCACCGCCGGTCGCAGCATTCAGGGCAGCGCCTCCATCGGTCAGGCACTGGCGACCATGAAACAGGCGGGGGTGCGCCTGCTGCTGGTCCACGATCATGATGGCACCTTCACCGGCGTGGTGACCTCGCGTGAGCTGCAGGGCGGCCGAGTCGTGATGCGTGCCATGACCCGCTTCAATGTTCAGCGCGACGAAGTCACTACCGACATGGTGCAGATACCCCGCGCGGAGCTGCAGGGCATTCCTCTCGCCGTGCTCAAGCGCGCCCGCGTCGGGGACCTAGTCGAGACACTGCGTCAGAGCGGCGAATCCCACCTGCTGGTGACCGAGCAGGGCGACGATGGCAAACCCAGCGTGCGCGGTCTGGTCGCCGCCTCCCGCGTCGGCAAGGCCTTGGGGCTCGATCTGGAACACCCGCCGGAAGCACGCAATTTCGCTGATATCTGCCGGGCCGTGCTGGGCAAGTACGAGTGACCCGACAAGGGTAGGCAGTGTCCTCAGTCATCTGACTGACAGAGGCGTCATGAAGCCGCGTCCTGACAAGATGATTTATCCCCAGACTGGTGCTTGATTCGGGAAAAATGCTCACGAACGGCGTATGATGTGGCTATCAGCGCGAGATATCACTTGGCAGGCAGCATGGAAGCGCCTGTCGGCCAGAGAGATGACTCGGGCTCTGACGGATATACTCAGCCAACGGATGGTGTAGATGAGGATTTCAGCCATGCCATTACGCTCACTGCGTGATCATCTTTTCAAGCAGCGCCACGTCGAGGTGCTCGTCATCAAACAGATTGATGGCGAGCTCGTGCATGTGTGTGGTGCCGGCATCGTGGAAGGCAACGGCAGCGTCAGTCACAAGCGGCGTGAGCTGCAGCGTGACAACCATGCCTTCCCGGTGCGCATGCATGATGGCAATCAGGTACTTCAGCCGGACGACTTTAATCGTCTGGTGCTGCTGGAGGAAGTGACTCTGCATCCCCTTGGCTGCCAGCCGAAGGAAGCCATCTCGCTGGAGGTGGCTGGCCATCGCTATCGTGTCGCGCATACCCCCATGCGCTGCTGGCACTTCCGCGGCCACCTCGTGCTGGAGCGCACACCCCAGGGCATGCTGCTGAGTACCGAGGACATGACCCTGATTCGCGCCAAGGCGAGTCGCCAGCCAATCTCCAAGACGGCACGCGCCAATGCCGAGCGCCTGCAGAAGACGCCCGCATGGCGCAATGTCGCTCCCCGCGGTCATGACGTGCATGCCGACGGCGCCACGACGCGTCAACGCGCGGCAGCACGCAGGATCGACAGCCCGACACGCGAGCTGGAGCTTGAGCCCAAGTACTGAGGCACAGGAGCGGCGAATCGCGACGGGGACATTGAGCCAAGACAGATGCATTGAGAAAGGCCCATCGAGAAAAGCGCATTGAGACAGAACGCTCGGCAATTGCCGAGCGTTCTGCTGCCCAGGGCCCGGTTAGAGGAAGAGCGGCTCGCGGCAAGACAGCTTGAGCATATGCCGGTATTCTCAAAGACCTGTTCTCTCGTTCAGGTTTCCTCATGCGCCGAATGCCAGCATCCCTTTTCCTGCTCATCCTGATTCTGGTCGCCCTGAACCTGCGTCCGGCGCTGTCATCCCTGGCGCCCCTGCTGGATCGCATCACCCAGGACCTGGGCCTGAGCACGCTGGCAGCAGGCCTTCTCACCACACTGCCCGTCGTCTGCCTGGGGCTGTTCGCCCCTCTGGCACCGCGCCTGGCCCGCCGCCTGGGGGTAGAGCGCACCCTCAGCCTTGCCCTGGTCACTCTCGGCATCGCCCTGTGGTTGCGGGCCAGTGACATGGCGCTGCTGCTCTATCTCGGCACCCTGTTGTGTGGCGGCAGCATCGGCGTCGCCGGCACCCTGCTGCCCGCCATCGTCAAGCGTGAGCATCCTGAGCGAGCCGACCTGTTCACCGGCGTTTACACCATGGCACTATGTCTTGGTGCGGCGCTGGCCGCGGGACTCAGCGTGCCACTGGCCAATCTTCTCGACAGCTGGCAAGCCTCATTGGCCTGCTGGGCGCTGCTTGTGGTGATCGCGCTTCCCGCCTGGCGCCTGAGCATGCCCCACCCGTGGCCAGAGAAGATGACCAGCCAACAGCAGGCCACCCCCCGCCTGTGGCACCTGCCGCTGGCCCGTCAGGTCACCTTCTTCATGGGCTGCCAGTCTTCCCTGGCCTATATCGTCTTTGGCTGGCTGCCTTTCCTGCTCCAGCAGCGCGGCCTGAGCGATATCGAATCCGGCTGGCTGATGGCCGCCTCGGTAATGGCACAGGTGCTCACCGCCCTGCTGGCCCCCGTGATCGGCCGCATGGGGCGCGACCAGCGCCCCGCCATCCTGCTACTGCTGTCCTGTACCGCCATCGGCCTGCTGGGACTGATGATCGGGCCGCTGTCACTGCGCTGGCTGTTCGCCGTGCTGCTCGGTTTCGGCCAGGGGGGCAGCTTCTCGATGGCATTGACGCTGCTGGTGCTGCGCACCTCCGATGCACGTCTGGCGGGCGCCCTCTCCGGCATGGCACAAGGCACCGGCTACATGCTGGCCGCCCTCGGGCCACTCGCCGTCGGCATTCTGCTGGAAATCACGGCCGACCTGCGCGTGATCGCGTCGCTGTTCGCGCTGATCCTGCTGAGCGCCGCCATGCTTGGCTTCCAGGTCGGCAGGCGTCGCCGTATCTGCCTGCGCGAGGATGGCAGCACCGAAGTGGTCGACGGCTGACATCTTCTCCCCCCATTAGGCAGGGAAAATGCATGAAAAACCGCTCTACGACGGGCCTCGTAGCGCTTTACCAAAAGGACCTCATGTGGTCATTTAGCAGCTTTCGCTCATGGATGATCCGATGCTGACACCGTCTCTTATGCACCATTTATCGATTGTTCCCGACTTCCGCCAGGCGTGGAAAGTGAAGCATCAGCTGTCGGATATCTTGTTTCTGATCGTCTGTGCGGTGATCTGTGGTGCAGAAGGTTGGGATGAAATCGAAGATTTTGGCCACGCGAAGTTGGACTTTCTTCGCCAGTACGGCGATTTTAA
>NZ_JADPPY010000034.1:0-36418 GCF_018340035.1 Cobetia sp. MC34 | reverse complement strand
CTGATGCTCTGCTTGGGCGAATGAGATCTGCTTCATCGGATGGCTCTATCAGGCGGTAGCGATATTGCTAGATTCTACCCCGTCGGTGGCGATCAGGCACCAACGGCAGGATTTGTGCAGTGTTTCCTTAAAGCTATTCCATTATTAACTGCTGGAGCCTCACTTGAAGAATTGGCGAAATCAGCATTGATCTTATCGACAGGATTTTATGTTCTCGTGCTACTAGCAGGGGTGGTAGGTAAATGGACTGAAAGTTCAATAGATAATATTCATCAGCTTTCTTACTTAAAGATAAATAAAGGAGATGCTAAGCTAATAGAAAATTTCTCGGATAGAAATCGCACATCGTTGTATAAATTTGTCATAGGTGCCTTCTTTAGCTTTGGGCTTAGTGTTATGGCATCAAAGCTTTCGATGTTGATATAGCTGGTATGAGTATTCACATAATCCCGCTGTTATATTAAGCGGGATTATGCTGAGAAAAGTAAGTTGATCAGTAAGGCGCGACGCTCAGGTTGGCGCCGTAGCCGACCAGGCGGACACGTTGGCCAACCGAGAAGGCGGTGTCGGCTTTCTGGACGACGATGAGGCTGTCGCCGGCATCGCGGCGCACTTCAATCTCGTAGGCGTCGATCTGGTCGACATTGTCAGCGATCGACTTGCCGGCCACGCTGCCGCCGATGGCACCCGCAGCGGTGGCGATCGCACGACCGGAGCCGCCGCCGATCTGGCTGCCGAGCAGGCCGCCGACGACCGCGCCACCCAGGCCACCGAGCACGCCGCTGCCTTCATCCTGTGCCTGGATCTGCACCGGGCGCAGCGAGGTGATGGTGCCGTAGCTGACAGACTGTGCGCGCTTGGCCTGATCGCCGGTGTAGACGTTGCCGGAATAGATGTCGCTGTTCGCGCAGCCGCCAAGCGTCAGCACGCCGAGTGCGATCACGGGCAGCCAGCGGCGTGCGCCAGTCGATCGTTTGTGAGTCAGTGAGAGTGTCATGGTGTATCTCCTCGCATGATGCGGTGCAGCTTGAGGTTGTGATGGAGAATGCTGAGTGCTGAGAGAGCAAGGCTCAGGTAGGCGATCACTTCCTTGGGCCGCCAGCAGGTTCTTGTCACGACGGGCGTGCGAGAACACTGTTTCTTAACATTATAGACCACGTCGACCATGACGGGTTCCCGACCTGAAACGCTGAGGTGACGCAACTTCTGCACTTCCCTGTCGCGTGAGTGCTACCACGTGAGTACCGGCGCATGAGTGCTGCCACGCAAGCACTTCCGCGTGAGCACTTCTGCATGAGCACTTCTGCATGAGTCCTGCCGCGTGAATGTCAGCGGCAGGGCATCCGTCGACGTTGGTTGGCATTCGCGGCGGGCATCCACGGCGGGAATTCAAGGCGTAAAGCATGAAAAAGCCCGCGTGAGCGGGCTTCGGTCAGTCTGCGGGTGGCACCTCGCGCAATCCTGCCATTGCGAGGTGCCATACCGCGATGTCAGCGGTCTAGAACTGGTCTTCTTCCGTGGAGCCCGTCAGTGCGGTGACGGAGGAGTTGCCGCCCTGAATGACGTTGGTCATGTCATCGAAGTAACCGGTGCCGACTTCCTGCTGGTGCGCCACGAAGGTGTAGCCCTTCTCGGCTGCGGCGAATTCGGCTTCCTGCACCTTCTCGACGTAGTGCTTCATGCCTTCGCCCTGCGCATAGTCGTAGGCAAGATCGAACATGTTGAACCACATGTTGTGGATACCGGCCAGGGTGATGAACTGGTACTTGTAGCCCATGTCCGACAGTTCCTGCTGGAACTTGGCGATGGTGGCGTCGTCGAGGTTCTTCTTCCAGTTGAAGGAAGGCGAGCAGTTGTAGGCCAGCAGCTGGTCCGGGTATTCCTTCTTGATCGCTTCGGCGAAGCGGCGCGCCTCCTCGAGGTCCGGCTTGGCGGTTTCACACCAGATCAGGTCGGAGTAGGGCGCGTAGGCCAGGCCGCGGGCAATGGCTTGATCCAGACCGGCCTTGACACGATAGAAGCCTTCGTCGGAGCGCTCACCGGTCAGGAACGGCTTGTCGTAGTCGTCGACATCGGAGGTGATCAGGTCGGCGGCATTGGCATCGGTACGCGCGATGACCAGGGTCGGGACACGCGCCACGTCAGCAGCCAGGCGAGCGGCCACCAGCTTCTGCACCGCTTCCTGGGTCGGCACCAGTACCTTGCCGCCCATGTGGCCACACTTCTTGACCGAGGCCAGCTGGTCCTCGAAGTGCACACCGGAGGCACCCGCACGGATCATGGCGGTCATCAGCTCGTAGCCGTTGAGCACGCCACCGAAACCGGCCTCGGCATCCGCCACGATAGGCGCGAAGTAATCGATGAAGCCGGCATCGCCCGGGTTGGCCCCTTTCTGCCACTGGATCTGGTCGGCGCGGCGGAAGGTGTTGTTGATGCGCTTGACCACGGTCGGCACGGAATCCACCGGATAGAGCGACTGATCCGGGTACATGGCTTCACTGGTGTTGTTGTCGGCGGCGACCTGCCAACCGGACAGGTAGATGGCCTCGATACCGGCCTTCACCTGTTGCATGGCCTGGCCACCGGTCAGGGCGCCCAGACAGTTGACGTAGCCCTTCTTGGCATCACCATTGACCAGTTTCCAGAGCTTCTCGGCACCGCGGGTCGCCAGGGTATTGGCTTCCGGAACGGAGCCGCGCAGGCGCACCACATCCTCGGCGGAATAGGGGCGAGTGACCCCTTTCCAGCGCGGATTCTCGGCCCAGTCCTTCTCGAGCGCGGCAATCTGATCGGCACGTGTGTGACTCATGGTGGCATCTCCTGATGGCTTCGTCGTCGGGGCTCAGCCCCTGGCGTGTTGTCCGTGTCTTGTTTCTGTTCGCTTGTCTATCGTATGGCGGTCGACGCGAGAGCGACGCGTGAAATGGGAGTGTCGGTGCTCTGCGTCTTGAGTTGCTGCATGACAGTTTGTTGTTGTTATTGATCTTTCAGGCGTTACCAGTGGGGTCACGCCGTGCGACAGAAGGCGTCGTCGGTGGCGTTGTCGAGCTCCGCTGGCTCAGCAAGTCTGAAGCGAGCCTTGATCACGCCAAGGCAGGCAGTTTCCAGGCCGGGTGCCGCTGTCAGCGTGATGATGTCCAACCAGGGCATCAGGAAGTACAGGCTGGCTTCCAGCGTGGGTAACGTGCAGTGGCTGAGGGTGAGGGCGATGCGTGGCGGCCTGCCGTCCGGCGCACGCAGCCGTGAGATCAGCTCTCCCCAGCACAGCGCTTCGCGCACGCTGCTGATCTGGGCAATGGCCAGCACCGAATGACGTTCGCCGCGATGCCGCGCGGCGGCCAGGGTCCAGAGGGCCCGGGGGAGCGGGCGGTTGCCCAGCTGCACCCCCGTCACGTCATCGGTGAGGCCGGCAAGCGCCAGCTGGTCAGGCGCGTCCTGCGTCTCGCCAGCGGTTGCCGGCTGCCCACTGCACTTCAGCTGCCCATTGCACTTCAGCTGCCAGCCGCTGCCCTGTGAGCGCAGTTGCCACTGCTCGCCGGGAAGTTGCCAGCGCTGGTCGCGACTCAGATGGCAGATCGTCTGCGCCTGTGCCGCTACCGTCTCCGCTGTCTGCGGTGGCAGCAGGTCCTTGAGGGGACGTGCCAGCTTGAGAATCCGTGTGCGGATCTCGGCGTTGTGCCATTGCTCGGCCAGAGCGGCATCCTCAGGCTGCCCGAGTACCTGGTCACCTCTACCGCCCATCAGGGTGGTCTGCGTTCGTGAGTCTGAGGTGAGCATGGGCGAATCTCCTGAAGGCGGTGCCGGGTCGGGCAGCGTGTCATGTCGCAGTGCAGCATAAATGACCTGATCTCTAGCATCGCTCCGAAATTGAGTGCTGTCTTTCATTCCTTGGTCGCATTAAAACGATCGTTTTATACCAGTTTCAACGTTGTAGGATTCTCGCTGGCAAACAGTCGTTTTAATATTTCTCAATGACGTCATGATGTCAGTATCCATGGGCCTTGGGGAATGATGACTTGGTCAAGTGGCGGGTTGTAGCCAGACTACAAGAACATTCAAGGCACAAAAAAAACCGGCCCCAAATGGGGCCGGTTTTTGTAAGGCAGACGCTAAAATTCAGTTCAAAATCAAGCGCATGCTGCGGTGCGGTATGCCGGCATCGAGAAACTCGTCGCCGTAAGCCGTGAAGCCGAGGCGTTGATAGAATTCCAGCGCATGGGTCTGAGCATCCAGTATCACTTCAGCATGACCAGCCTGACGCGCAGCATGGATGACCGCTTCCATCAGGCGTTGGCCAAGCCCCAGTCCGCGCGCTTCGGAGAGGATGGCGACGCGGCCGACATGGCCGTCCGGCAACAGACGGGCCGTGCCGACGGTGCGGCCATCCAGATGCACGAGGAAGTGTTCGCAGGCGTCGTCGCGCCCGTCCCACTCCTCCTCCTGCGGCACCTGCTGTTCCTCGATGAACACGACGCGGCGGATCTCGCTGGCCTCGTTGCCCAACGTCTGCCAGTCGCCCCGTTCCAGGCTGATCATGGCGTCACTCATTCTTCATCGTCCTCTTCGTCCTGAAGGTCACATTCCAGTATCAGGCTGCCGCGGTTGATCAGCGCCGTCAGCAGGCTGACCACGGCACTGCGATCAAGGTCTGCCGTGGTGTAGTCAAGCAACACCGCCGTGAGGCGCTGATCGGAGGCCAGCGCTTCCGCCAGCGGCTGAGGGGCCAGGATGCCATCGCCATCGACGAACAGCGTACTGGTGCCATTCTCGGCGTGACGGAAGGCGAAGCGTGAGCCCAGGGAGCGCACCAGTACGCCTTCATCTTCCAGATACTCGACCAGCTCATGCGTCTTGAGGGCCGGTTCGCGGGCGGCGAGCTGCTCCAGATACTTGGGCTGGGTCATGTAGCGACCGAACCACTGTGCCAGCTGGGTCGGGTTGTCCAGCGTGCTGAGCAGCAATTCACGCACGCGCTCGAGCGAGGCGTCATCCAGCTCGCCGGCATTGGCGACCGGTGCCATGCCCTGGTCACGATAGCGCAGCGATTCCGGCAGGCTGGCACCCAGATAGTCGGCGTAGGAGGTGACGACTTCATCGGCGGAAGGCGCACGGAAGCCGACGGAGATGGTCATGCAGTCATCGGACTGGCTGACGCCGTGGTGCGCCAGGCGCGGCGGCACGTAGAGCATGTCGCCGGGTTCCAGCACCCAGTCCTCGCCCGGAGTGACCTCGAAGTGCTTGAGGATGCGCAGGTCGATGCCATCGATGATCTCGGCGTCGTCACCGTGCATGCCGCCCAGCTGCCAATGACGCTGGCCCTGGGCCTGCAGCAGGAAGACATCGTAGTTGTCCAGGTGCGGGCCGACACTGCCGCCGGTCGGCGCGTAGCTGATCATGATGTCATCGAGACGCCAGCGCGGCAGGAAGGTGAAGGGCTCGAACAGCGCGGCGACGTCGGGGACGTAATGGTCCACCGCCTGCACCAGCAGGCTCCACTGGCTGTCGTCCTTGGCGTCGAGACGCGCGAAGGTCGCTTCATCGAAGGGGCCGTGGCTGACCTGCCAGGCCTTGTCCGGGCCGTTTTCCTCGACCAGACGGGCTTCGATGCCATCTTCACAGGCCAGACCGGCCAGTTCATCGGCTTCCAGCGGCGTCTCGAAGTCTGCGAAGGCTCCGCGGATCAGCAGCGGCTTCTGCTGCCAGTAATCGCGCAGGAATTCACGGATGCTCAGGCCGCCCAACAGTGCCAGTGGCGTGTCGGTGTCGCGGGGGGCGGGGGATGTGCTCATGCAGAACCTCTCGAACGCGAACGGCAGCCTGTCAGGTGGCGGCGGTCTCGCGATGACGTCGTTGAAGCCGTTTTGCCGGATGGCAGACGGCGATGCGTTCCATGCCGAGCCTTGAGAGCGTGGCATGTCGTGCCCACTGACGGAGAGCGTCAGTGGTCGTGAATCCAGTGTGTCGTTCAATGTGCAGCGTGCTGCATGCTGTCTAATACGCAATGCATGACGCCGGAGCAGAGGCCCCGGCGTCTTGAGACTTGCAGTGACCTGCGCCGCTTAGAGCGCCTTGGCCTGTGCAATGGCGTTGCCGATGTAGCTGGCCGGGCTCAGTGCCTTCAGCTCGGTCTTGACGTCTTCCGGCAGTTCCAGCGTCTCGATGAAGGCGGCGAAACCGGCCTGGTCGATACGCTTGCCACGGGTCATCTCCTTGAGCTTCTCGTAGGGCTTCTCGATGCCGTAACGACGCATGACGGTCTGGATCGGCTCGGCGAGCACTTCCCAGCTGTTGTCCAGGTCGGCGTTCAGGCGCTCCGGGTTGGCTTCCAGCTTGCTGATGCCTTTCAGGGTCGCCTGATAGGCGATCAGACCCTGCGCCAGGCCGGTGCCCAGGTTGCGCAGCACGGTGGAGTCGGTGAGGTCACGCTGCCAGCGGGAGATCGGCAGCTTCTGTGCCAGATGGCCCAGCACGGCGTTGGCGATGCCCAGATTGCCTTCGGAGTTCTCGAAGTCGATCGGGTTGACCTTGTGCGGCATGGTGGAAGAGCCGATCTCGCCGGCCACGGTACGCTGCTTGAAGTAACCCAGCGAGATGTAGCCCCAGACGTCACGATCGAAGTCGATCAGGATGGTGTTGAAGCGGCAGATGGCATCGAACAGCTCGGCGATGTAGTCGTGCGGCTCGATCTGGGTGGTGTACGGGTTGAAGGTCAGCCCGAGGCTCTCGACGAAGGTTTCGGCGTTGGCCGCCCAGTCGATGGCCGGGTAGGTGGTCAGGTGGGCGTTGTAGTTGCCCACGGCACCGTTGATCTTGCCGAGCATCTCGATGCGTTCGATCTGCGCCAGCTGACGACGCAGGCGCGCGGCGACGTTGGCCATTTCCTTGCCGAGGGTGGTCGGGCTGGCAGTCTGGCCATGGGTGCGCGACAGCATCGGCTGTTCGGCGTGCTGGTGGGCCAGCGCGACGATCGCTTCGGTCACTTCATGCATCTGCGGCAGCAGCACGTTGTCCAGGCCACCACGCAGCATCAGGGCGTGAGACAGGTTGTTGATGTCTTCACTGGTGCAGGCGAAGTGGATGAACTCGGTGACGGCGTTGAGTTCGGCGTTGCTCTCGACCTTTTCCTTCAGGAAGTACTCGACCGCCTTCACGTCGTGGTTGGTGGTGCGTTCGATGTCCTTGATGCGCTGGGCATCCTCGACACTGAACTCACTGACGATGCTATCCAGCACGGCGTTGGCATCCGCGGAGAAGGCCGGCACTTCAGCGATCTCGGCGTGGGCGGCCAGGCGTTGCAACCAGCGCACCTCGACGATGACGCGGGCACGGATCAGGCCGAATTCACTGAAGTGCTCGCGCAGGGCCTCGGTCTTGGCGCCATAGCGGCCATCGACGGGAGACAGGGCGGTGAGGGCGGACAGCTGCATGATGAGAATCTTCCGATGGTGGCAGGACATGATGCGCTGCCGGTTCAAGTGTCTCGGAGCCCGGTTGATGGGCTCCAGCGTTGTTGAAGCGAATTCGGGTGTGAATCTGGTGCGTCAGGTGACGCGCTGGCGCGAGCGCGGAGGCGGGTTCAGCCCAGCTGCTGCAATGACTTCTTGAGCGCGCTGCGCTGGAAGACCAGCTTCCAGCGACGGCCACCTTGCTGGTCCCACAGCAGGGCGAAGCGCACGCCTGCCAGCAGGGCGCAGCGGATGCGTTCCGGCATCATGCGCTGCTGCAGCAGGCCGGGGTCGCCCTGCACCACGATCCGGTAGCGGAAGGTGGAGAGGGTCTGCTGGTAAAGCTCGCCCAGGCTTGCGATCACGTTCTCGTGGGTCGGCCCGAAGTGCTCGGCCTGGCCCTGGATGCGGGTCAGGCCCGCGCCCAGCTTGTCCAGCATGTCCGGGTCCTTCTTGAGCTTGCTCATCAGCATCACCAGCGAGAAGCCGTAACGCATCACCACGGGCGAGACCTGGCGACGTTCCATCACCGCACTGACGGTGTCGATGCCGAGCCGCAGGCGGTTATGGTGCCCGCCGTAGATGGCTTCGAAGCTTTCCGGATTGGTATCCAGCGTGGCATTGACCAGGGTTTCCCAGGCGCGCTCATCGCACTGGCCGTGGCGGGCCAGCTCATCGACCAGCGCGGCTGCCTGGAAGACGCCCGCCAGCGACAGTGCCTGGCGGGTAGTGGTATCAGTGACGGGACGGATCGGCACGCTGGTCATTGCGCGGCGGACTCCTCGGGGCCAGAGAGCGGGGCGGTGGAAGCGCTGGCGTCCGCCGCCGGAAGTTTCCAGGCGGCATCGATCACGCCGCCGCCCAGACAGATGTCGCCGAGATAGAAGACGGCGGACTGGCCGGGCGTGACGGCGCGTTGCGGTTCATCGAAACGCACCTCGACACGCTGGCCGTCATTGACGATCAAGGTCGCGGCCTGGTCTTCCTGGCGATAGCGGTTCTTGCAGCGAATGCGCAGCTCGCCATTGGCATCGGTCTGCGGCGGCTCACCCGCGACCCAGTCGACGGATTCGGTGCTCAACGCCTGAGTGTAGAGCAGGTCGTGGTGCTTGCCCTGCACGGCGATCAGCACGTTGCGCTCCAGATCCTTGGCACACACGAACCAGGGCGCGTCCGGATAGCGCTTGAGGCCACCGATTCCCAGCCCCTGGCGCTGGCCCAGGGTGTAGTACATCAGGCCCATGTGCTCTCCGATGACATCGCCATCGGGGGTCTCGATCTTGCCGGGCTGAGCGGGCAGGTACTGCTTGAGGAAGTCGGCGAAACGCCGCTCGCCGATGAAGCAGATGCCGGTGGAATCCTTCTTGCGCGCGGTGATCAGCTCATGCTTCTCGGCGATGGCGCGCACTTCGTGCTTCTCGAGCTCGCCGACCGGGAACAGGGTGCGCGCGATGGCCGCCTGCGGCACGGCATGCAGGAAGTAGCTCTGGTCCTTGTTGGTGTCCAGGCCCTTGAGCAGGCGCGGGAGACCATCACGCACGCCGCCACGCACGTAGTGACCGGTGGCGATCAGCTCGGCGCCCAGCATCTCGGCATACTCGAGGAAGACCTTGAACTTGATCTCGCGGTTGCACAGGATGTCGGGATTCGGCGTGCGACCGGCCTTGTATTCGGCCAGGAAGTGCTCGAAGACGTTGTCCCAGTACTCCGCGGCGAAGTTGGCGGTGTGCAGCTTGATACCAAGCTTGTCGCACACGGCTTGGGCATCGGCCAGGTCTTCGAGGGCGGTGCAGTATTCGCTACCGTCGTCTTCGTCCCAGTTCTTCATGAACAGGCCTTCGACGTGGTAGCCCTGCTCCATCAACAACAGGGCAGAGACGGAGGAGTCGACACCGCCGGACATGCCGACGATGACCTTGGTTCCGGTACCGGTTTCAGCGGTCATCAGTTCTCTCGTCACCCGCATGGCCGCGGGTTGTCACAAACAGGGGAGGCGGCAGACCCGTCATTCTGGCGCCGCTTGAATGGGCGGGATTATACCTGAATGCGGGGGTGGGATTCACCCCGCCTGCGCCGTCTGCCGCACTGGGCCGCAAGCGCCGCTCGACAGCACGCCCGACGGCGGACTTCCGGCCGGGCAATCGATCAATCGTGCAGCACATCCAGCGGGAAACGCTTGCCACGCTGGCTGTCGCGAATACGCCGGGTCACCAGCGGGCTGCGCAGGCGACCCATGTCCTCGAGCTGCTCGATCTCCTCAAGCGACAGCCAGTGCGTTCTGACGATGTCAGGGTCCAGCGGCGTGCACAGGTGCTCAAGGGCGGCGGCCTCGAAACTGTGGGAGTGGAAGTGGGTGCCGTCTTCGGCCACATGCACATAGAGGCCGAGATAGCCGGTCAGCAGGATGCGCCAGGCGGTTTCCTCGCGGACTTCGCGTTGCACGCCGTCGATGATGCGCTCATGCGGTTCGAGATGGCCGGCCGGCTGGTTGAACACCGTGCAGGGCCCGCCCTTGTCTTCCTCGACGATCAGGTAGCGCCCGGCGCGTTCGACGACGCAGGCGACGGTGACATTCGGGGTCCAGCGAGCAGCCATCAGGATTTCCTTCCTTTCTTGGGGGATGAGGGACGACGAGAGGGGGCGCCGGGTGTCTTGCCTGAACCCTTGCCTTCAGTCTGGCCAGAACTCCGACTGGAACCCCGACCTGAACCCTTGCCGCTCTTGCCCGCGCTGTTGCCTCTATTGCCACTGCCTCGGGGGCCAGCGTTGCCGGTGCGGCGCTCGCCCGGCTTGCCCGTCGCGCCCTTGTGGCGTGGCGAGCGGGACTCGCGACGAGGTGGCGCAGGCATCTCGACTTCCTCGCTGCGCCATTCACCGGGGGCAAGGCCGTCGAGCTTCCATGGCCCGATGGCCGCGCGGATCAAGCGCAGGGTCGGCAGGCCGACGTGGGCGGTCATGCGGCGCACCTGGCGATTGCGACCTTCGCTGATGATGATCTCCAGCCAGTGGGTCGGGATGCTCGCACGAAAGCGCACAGGGGGTTGCCTGTCTGGCAACGTGGGCGGCTCAATCTGCCTGACCCTGGCCGGTCGGGTCATGCCATCCTTGAGTTCGACACCGGCACGCAGCGCGGCGATGGCCTGCTCGTCAGGGGCACCTTCCACCTGTACCCAGTAGGTCTTGGGCTGCTTCTTTCTCGGGTGCGCGATCTGGTGGGAGAGCGCGCCATCACTGGTGAGCAGCAGCAGTCCCTCGGAGTCATAGTCGAGGCGCCCGGCGGCATAGACATCCGGCTCGTCGATGAAGTCAGCGAGTGTCTGGCGGCCCTGATCGCGGTCAGTGAACTGGGTCAGGACGCGGTAAGGCTTGTGAAGCAGATATATGAGAGACATGGTTTAGACTTTTGTCGCGGCTGCCGTATAAGCCTACTGTGAGAAGCGGCACGGGTGCTATACTCGCGCCTCCACTGAATCCATGACAGGGGAGTTATCAATGGGGTTCCAGAAGATTGTCGTCCCGGAAGGCGGTGCCAAGATCACCGCAAATTCCGACAATACCCTCAACGTTCCGAATAATCCGATCATCCCGTTCATCGAAGGCGATGGTATCGGTGTGGACGTGACTCCGGCCATGAAGATTGCCATCGACGCTGCTGTCGACAAGGCCTATGGCGGCGAGCGCAAGATTCACTGGATGGAAGTCTACGCCGGTGAAAAAGCCACTCACGTTTATGATGCTGACACCTGGCTGCCGGAAGAGACTCTCGAGGCTGTCAAGGATTACATCGTTTCCATCAAGGGTCCGCTGACCACTCCGGTGGGCGGTGGTATTCGCTCCCTGAACGTCGCTCTGCGTCAGAAGCTGGATCTGTACACCTGCCTGCGCCCGGTGCGCTGGTTCACTGGTGTGCCGAGCCCGGTCAAGAAGCCGGCTGACGTCGACATGGTCATCTTCCGCGAAAACTCCGAAGACATCTATGCCGGTGTCGAATGGAAAGCGGGAACGCCGGAAGCCGACAAGGTCATCAAGTTCCTGCGTGAAGAGATGGGTGTCACCAACATCCGCTTCCCGGAGAACTGCGGTATCGGCGTCAAGCCGGTCTCCGAAGAAGGTACCAAGCGTCTGGTCCGTCAGGCTGTCCAGTACACCATCGACAACGACCGTGAGTCGCTGACCCTGGTGCACAAGGGCAACATCATGAAGTTCACAGAAGGTGCCTTCAAGGACTGGGGCTACGAAATCGTCAAGGACGAGTTCGGCGGCGAGCTGCTGGATGGCGGCCCGTGGATGACCTTCAAGAACCCGAACAACGGCAAGGACATCGTGGTCAAGGACGTCATCGCTGACGCCATGCTCCAGCAGATCCTGCTGCGTCCGGCGGAATATGACGTCATCGCCACCCTGAACCTGAACGGTGACTACCTGTCCGACGCTCTGGCGGCGGAAGTGGGTGGTATCGGTATCGCGCCGGGTGCCAACCTGTCCGACACCGTCGCCATGTTCGAAGCGACTCACGGTACTGCACCGAAGTACGCTGGCCAGGACAAGGTCAACCCGGGCTCCGTCATCCTCTCTGCCGAGATGATGCTGCGTCACATGGGTTGGGTCGAAGCGGCTGATCTCGTGCTGAAAGGCGTCGAGAAGGCCATCGCCAAGGGCGAAGTCACCTATGACTTCCATCGCCTGATGGACGATGCCAAGCTGCTGAAGTGCTCCGAGTTCGGTCAGGCTGTTGCTGACAACATGGATGCCTGAGACCCTGCGTTGATCTGATGCCCAGGCATCAAGTTGCGTGACAGGTTTCAGCAGAAGGCCCCCGGACATGTCCGGGGGCCTTCTTGCGTTTGAGATGGAAGCTTCTCGGTTGCGCGCTCAGTCTACTGCCAACGATTGCCACTCCTGGGCATTCTGCGTGGAGCGTTCTGCGCGGGGGTTCTGTGCGGTAGCATTCCGGGTTTCATCGAGCGGCGAGACGCTTGAATGGGTCGCCAGTTGGCGACGCCTGTCGAGAGGTGTCTGTCGCGTATGTGAGCGAAAATGCATGCAAATGTCCGCATTCATGTCAGAGTGTCGCGATGCAGGCATGAACGTGTACGCCCAGGCGTACGCGACTAAAGCTTGCAACCAGATCGACAAGCCCCCATCTTTTCCTTATCACACCCACATTGAGACGACGTGGCAGCGCTTGACCTTCTTCGCGGCGCGTTGAGGCAATCTGCTTCGTCACGGCTTGTGTTCACCGGATCAGCCCCTTATGTTCAAGACAGAGACATCGCGCGGCAGTCATCCCTTTCTGGAGACACTGTCGATCAGCAATCAGGCCCCGTCGGCTCAGGAACCCGGATACCAGGAAGACCACGAAGGTGATCTGGCATTCGAGACCGCTGAGCCTGAACTGGCTCCACCGCCCATGTACAAGGTCGTTCTGCACAATGATGACTTCACGCCGATGGACTTCGTCGTGGAGGTGCTGACCACCTTTTTCAACAAGGATCAGGAGCAGGCAGTACAGATCATGCTCGCTGTCCATCATCAGGGAAAAGGAACCTGTGGCATCTTCAGTCGCGACATCGCGGAAACGAAATGCCACCAAGTCAATCAATATGCTCGAGAGTGCCAGCATCCGCTGCTGTGCGACATCGACCGGGCGGAGTGATCCGTCCAAGACGCGGCCTAGAGGGGACTTGCCATGTTGAGCAAAGAACTTGAACTGACCCTGAACACGGCCTTCACCGTGGCACGTTCCAAACGCCACGAATTCATGACCGTGGAACACCTCCTGCTGGCACTGCTGGACAATGCCTCCGCTGCCGATGTCCTGCGCGCCTGTGGTGCCAATCTGGACAAGCTGCGAGTCGACCTTCAGGACTTCATCAATTCCACCACCCCGCTGATTCCGGAAGAGCAGGAAGACCGCGAGACGCAGCCGACGCTGGGCTTCCAGCGCGTCCTGCAGCGTGCCGTCTTCCACGTGCAATCCTCCGGCAAGAGTGAAGTGACCGGCGCCAATGTGCTGGTGGCCATCTTCTCCGAGCAGGAAAGTCAGGCCGTCTACTTCCTCAAGCAGCAGAATGTCGCGCGTGTGGATGCGGTCAATTACATCGCGCATGGCATCTCCAAGGTCGCGGGTCACACCCAGACGCCCCAGGCGTCGGTCGAGAATGAAGAGAGCGAAGAGGCGAGCAGCGAGGGCGGCAACAACCCGCTGACCAACTACGCCACCAACCTCAACGAGCAGGCGCGTCTGGGCAAGATCGACCCGCTGATCGGCCGCGATGGCGAGCTCGAGCGCGTGGTGCAGATTCTGGTGCGTCGCCGCAAGAACAACCCGCTGCTGGTCGGTGAGGCCGGTGTCGGCAAGACCGCCATAGCGGAAGGTCTCGCCAAGCGCATCGTCGAGGAGGACGTGCCGGACGTCATCAAGGAAGCCGTGGTCTACTCGCTGGATCTCGGTGCGCTGCTGGCCGGCACCAAGTACCGCGGTGACTTCGAGAAGCGTCTCAAGTCGCTGCTGGCGGAGCTGCGCAAGGAGCCGAACTCGATTCTGTTCATCGACGAGATCCACACCGTCATTGGTGCGGGTGCTGCGTCCGGTGGCGTGATGGATGCCTCCAACCTGCTCAAGCCGCTGCTGTCTTCCGGCGAGCTGCGTTGCATCGGTTCCACCACCTTCCAGGAATTCCGTGGCATCTTCGAGAAGGACCGCGCCCTGGCGCGTCGCTTCCAGAAGGTCGATGTCATGGAGCCGTCGGTGGATGACACCATCCGTATCCTCAAGGGGCTGCGTGGCCGCTTCGAGGAGCACCATGCCATCAAGTACACCGATGCCTCGCTGGAAACGGCAGTGCGTCTGGCCGACCGCTACATCAACGACCGTCAGCTGCCAGACAAGGCCATCGACGTGATCGACGAGGCCGGTGCCCACCAGCGCCTGCTGCCGGAGAGCATCCGCGTCGACACCATCGATACCGAGCAGGTCGAGGCGATCGTCGCCTCCATCGCCCGCATTCCGCCGAAGACGGTCTCCAGTTCCGACAAGAAGCTGCTGTCCAACCTCGAGCGCGATCTCAAGATGCTGGTGTTCGGGCAGGACGACGCCATCACCGGGCTGTCCGCGGCGATCAAGCTGTCGCGTGCTGGCCTCAAGGCGCCGGACAAGCCGGTGGGCAGCTTCCTGTTCGCTGGCCCGACAGGCGTCGGCAAGACCGAGGTCGCCCGTCAGCTGGCGGCGCTGATGGGCATCGAGCTGGTGCGCTTCGACATGTCCGAGTACATGGAGCGTCACACCGTCTCGCGCCTCATCGGGGCACCGCCGGGCTACGTCGGTTATGACCAGGGTGGTCTGTTGACCGAAGCCATCACCAAGCAGCCGCACTGCGTGCTGTTGCTGGATGAGATCGAGAAGGCACACCCGGAAGTCTTCAACCTGCTGCTGCAGGTGATGGACCACGGCCGCCTGACCGACAACAACGGTCGCGAAGCGGACTTCCGCAACGTCATTCTGGTGATGACCTCCAATGCGGGTGCCGAGCAGGTGGCGCGTCGCTCCATCGGCTTCAAGCACCAGGATCACTCCACCGACGCCATGGAAGTCATCCGCAAGACGTTCTCGCCGGAATTCCGCAACCGTCTGGATGGCATCATCCAGTTCGGCGCGCTGGATCTCGCCGTGGTGCGCAATGTGGTCGACAAGTTCCTGGTCGAACTGCAGGCGCAGCTGGATGAGAAGCGCGTGCAGCTGGACGTCGCTGATGAGGCGCGCGACTTGCTGGCGACTCTCGGGTATGACCCGGCAATGGGTGCTCGCCCGATGGCACGCGTGATTCAGGAGAAGCTCAAGAAGCCGCTGGCAGAGATGATCCTATTCGGCGACCTGTCCGAGTCGGGCGGCATCGTGCATGTCACGGTCGACAACGGCGAGCTGCACCTGGAAACGGAAGCGGAAATGGCGTGATCTGACGCAAAGCTTCCTGCCCTGAAGGGGCGACATGAACGGTCAGTGCTCAAGCACTGGCCGTTTTTTATGCCTGTCAGTCAGCAAGCTGTCCGCACGTAGCGAGCATGACGTCGATTGCTCAAGCTGGACACGCGCGCACGCCAAGGGGCTCGCCATCCTCGAGGGAAGGGCGGGGAGTTGGATGAGTACAGGAGGAGGCGAATGCGTATCGGGGAAGCGAATGCGTATTGAGGAGAAAATGCCCAGCGGGGATGAGCCGCCTGTCATCATTGAATGGGAGCGAAGACCAGATTGGCGTTCGGGCTCAAGACGCATTCATGGGACAAGGCGGCATCATCGGAATACTCAGGCATACGCCATCGAGGTGGCGGGTGTCTCGCCGCGAAGGGCAAGTCTTGCAACCTCGATGCGTTCCGGGTCCGGGCGGAGGGTTCAGGCGGAGGTGACGCTGGTGCCTGAGGTGCCGGGAACGACCGGTTCAGCCAGCCGGTGTCATGATGATCGCATGCAGGTCCAGGACGTGCAGAGTGATCGATGGCATGGCAACCGGCAGGGCAGTCTGACCGTGCTTAGCGCGAACGGTAGACGATACGGCCCTTGGACAGGTCGTACGGAGTCAGCTCAACCTTGACCTTGTCGCCAGTCAGGATACGGATGTAGTTCTTGCGCATCTTGCCGGAGATGTGAGCGGTCACGATGTGGCCGTTTTCCAGTTCAACACGGAAAGTGGTGTTCGGAAGGGTGTCGACGATGACGCCTTCCATTTCAATATGATCTTCACGCGCCATATAGGCTGATCCTCACTTATTACAGGGAATACTGCTGGTAGTTCCGAGCCGCCTCAGCACAAAAAGTGCCCGATTCGGGACTTCGATACGCGATATTGTGCCGTAAGGGCGGCGGCAAGGCAAAGTCGAAGCGCGATTGTACGCTCCTTGAGCGCCTGTGGGCAGCTCAGGAGGAAGATAAAAATCGGCATCTTGCGCCGGGGCAACTCTCGGCAGGCGGTTGGTCGGCACTCGGCGCTGTCTGGTGAGCCCCTGCCCGCTGAGCGATGCGTCACCTTAGCGTTGTCGGAGCGCTTGCGTCGAGAGGGCGCCTGGGAAGCGTGTCGAAAGAGCCTATGGAATGAGCCCTTGGAATGAGCCCTTGGAATGAGCCCATGCAATGAGCTCAGCGCGTCACTCGCCGGATGTCACTGACGCGCCTTGCTTGACCAGGCTCAGTGGCAGATGACTGTCGGTATGGTTGGCCGGTATGCGTCGCCGCCAGTGGCTGCCATCCAGATACTCGAGCGGCTGGAAATGCTGCTTGTAGTTCATCTTGCGGCAATCGCGGATCCAGTAGCCCAGATAGAGGTGGGTCAGGCCTTCGCGGCGTGCCTGCTCAATCTGCCAAAGCACCGCGTAGGTCCCCAGCGAGCGCTGATTCAGTGACTCATCCGGATCGTAGAAGGTATAGATGGCGGATAGGCCATGACTCATGCGGTCCATGGCGGCGACGGCCACCAGACGGCCATCGAGGCGAAAGCTCACCAGGCGGGCATAGTCATCGCGGGAGGTGAGGAAGGTGCGATACTGCTCATGACTGGGCGGGAACATGTCGCCATCCGCATGACGGCTGCGGATGTAATGGGCGTACAGGCGATAATGCTCGGGGTCGAAGAGTGCCGGCCCCTCTTCGATGACCAGGTCGGCATTGCGACGCACCAGACGCTTCTGGGTGCGGTTGGGCGTGAAGTCGGCGATCGGCACGCGTACGGAAATGCAGGCACGGCAATCACCGCAATGCGGACGATAGAGATGAGAGCCGCTGCGACGAAAGCCGAGCAGGGCAAGGGCGTCATAGACACCGGAATTGGGCGCTTCCTGCGGATCGAGAAACAGCGTGGTCGCCTGGCGGCCTTCCAGATAGCTGCAAGCGTGCGGTACCGTCAGAAAGAAGCGCAGATCGCGTTGCGGTTGCTTGGGGGTATTGCTGCTCACCGTTGCATCATCTCCCTCTTGGAATTGCCATGGCCATCATTCCCGGACGTGCTGCGTGGGCCAGGATGTCAGTGACCACTTGCCCTCATGCCCTTGGCCAGTGGCATACTGGTCAAGATAGCTGATGAAATCGCTGCGGGCGATGCTGCGGGCGCCAAGACTTGCCAGGTGCGGAGTATGCATCTGACAGTCGATCAACGGGAAATCCCGTGCCTTCAATTCCTGGCACAGGATCACCAGCGCCAGTTTCGAGGCATCGGGCACGCGCGAGAACATCGACTCGCCGAAGAAGATGCGTCCACAGGCGACGCCATACAGGCCGCCCACCAGAGAATCGCCCTGCCAGACTTCAACGCTGTGGGCATGTCCCATGGCATGCAGGGCGATGTAGGCCTGCTGCATTTCTGGCAATATCCACGTGCCTGCCTGGCCATCGCGAGGAATGCTGGCACAGGCATTGATCACACCGGTAAAGTCGCGGTCGATACTGTAGCTCAGGCCTGCATTGCGCAGGCGCTTGGCCAGACTGCGGCGTACACGGACTTCCTCTGGCTTGAGCACCATGCGTGGGTCCGGTGACCACCACAGGATAGGGTCACCCGGACTGAACCAGGGAAATATGCCGCGGGAGTAGGCCGCCAGCAGCCACTCGGGACTGAGTTCGCCCCCTGCACACAGCAGGCCGTCGGGCTCGCTCAGGGCGGTGGAAGCATGCGGAAAGCGGACAGGGGCAGGGGGAAGCCAGGGAAGCATGGGCAGCCTCTTGTCGGTTCGGGAACATGCACGGAGCAATGGGCTCCTGGCGCCTTGGCGTCATGAGCAGACGTGAATCGGCAATTATGACGTCACTGCCATCGAATGGTTATGATAACCGGCTGAAGGTACATGGAAAATCGCCCACAAGGTGCAAGGGGGATGGCGACTTGACTGCCAAGAGTGCCAGAAAGACAAGTCGGGAACAGGCCAAGCCTGAAACCCGTAGCCGCCGTGCGGCAGCAACACCCAGGAAGCGTGCCCGTCAGAAAGCGGACTCGCCGGGCTTCTTCGCGCGTCTGCGCGGTGCTTCGGCCACTGAGTCCAGCCCGGCACGCAAGACGCCGCGCGTCTCGGGCAAGCCCGCGAGGAAGGACGCCAGCGGCCAGCCTGCTGCCAAGGCCAGAAACAAGCCGCGCGTGCAGGAAGAGAGCCCTGCAGCCCAGCGCCGCGCCGAGCGTCAGGCCGAACGCGCCGAACGCCAAGCCATCCGCGCCGAGCAGCGTGCGGAGAAGGCAGCGCGACCACCGTCACGCCTGACCACCACCCTGCAGGGCGTCAGCCGTGAAGGTGTGGTCATTCTCATGCTCAGCCTCTGCGTCTTCATGCTGCTGGCGCTGTTCAGCTATGCGCCGACGGACCCCGGCTGGTCCTACAGCGGCCCTGAGCTGACGCCCAGCAACTGGATGGGCAGCATCGGCGCCTGGCTGTCAGACGTGCTGTATTCGCTGTTTGGCGGCAGTGCCCTGTGGTGGCCGGCGATGCTGGGCTTCGGTGCCTGGCGTCTGATGCGTCAGCCCAGCACTGAGCTGGTGTGGGACCCGACGACCATCGCGGTGCGCGCTGGCGGCCTGTTCCTGCTGATCATGGCGACCTGCGTCATCGGTGATATCCAGTTCTACAGCCCCGACAGCCAGCTGACCAACGGCGCGGGCGGTATCCTCGGCAAGGGCATCGCCGGGGCACTGACGCCATTGATCGGCATGGGCGGCACGGTACTGGTCGCGATGGCCAGCTTCCTGTGCGGCTTCACGCTGTTTACCGGCATGTCGTGGCTGACGGTCATGGATGAGCTGGGCAATGGCTGCATGCGGGTGTCCGGCTGGTTCGCCGAGCGCTTCAATAGCCGCCGCGACGACCAGGACGCCTACGATGACGAGGCAGCCTACGCCGAAGAGTCGCTGACGCACGAGGACGGTGAAGAGGATGACTCGGATCGCGACCCGGCCCCCAGACTGAGCTGGTGGCAGCGTCTGCTGCCGGGCCGCCGTGCCCGAGAGGAGGAGTGGGACGAGGACAGCGACGAGATTCTGCTTGGTCGCCGTCAGGAGGCAGAAGGCATCGCCGCCGAGCCGCGCGGCCAGCGCCGTGTCGAGCCGTCTCTGGATGGCGGCACCGACGAGGCCATCAGCGCGCGCGATGACTTCGCGGATGACCGCAGCACCGATATCCCGTGGCAGACCGCTGAAACCACGCCCTCCGCCAAGGTGCCGGGCGCTGCCTACACCGAGCGCATGACGGTGCAGAGCGCCAATGTCAGCATCGAAGGGGTTGATCTGGCCGCGGCCCTGAAGACCGCCGTGGCGGCAGAGGCCGCCTCCGCGCCGCGTGTCGCGCATGCCGATGTCACGCGCTCCCGTCTGCCGCAAGCCGCTGCCATTGAGGCCGAGCGCCAGCGTCATGCTGACGCCTCAGTCACGACGCAGGCTCCCAAGGCGGCGACGCCAACCCCTGCCGTCGAAGGCACGGAATCAGCCTCCGACAGCACGGCTGCCCCTGCTGCCTGGGACGCCGCCTCTGCCTTTGCGCCGACCGCTCGTCACGACACGGCTCGTCATGAGACTGCCCGTCACGAGACGGCGCAAGACGCTCAGGCGCAGAGCGAGGCCGAAGCTCACAAGGCTCCGTCTCAGGCACAAGCTCAGGCTCAAGAGCTGGCTCGCGAGCAGGAAGCGCAGCGCTTGGCTGATCAGGAAGCGCAACGTCTGGCAGAGCAGGAGGCGCAGCGCGAAGCAGAACAGAAAGCGCAGCGTGCAGCCGAGCAGCAAGCGGCAGAGCGACAAGCACAGCTTGAAAAGCAGGCGCAGCTTGAGAAGCAGGCGCAGCTTGAGAAAGAGGCACAGCGTGAGCGCGACGCGCAACTTGCGCGCGAGCGCAGCGATGCCGCGCCGGATAGCCGCAATCAACCGCCGGAGCCCAGGGACGACGATGATGCGCCCCTGCCCGGTAGTGGTGGTCAATTCGCCACGGCCGCAGGGCTGGCTGCTGGTGCGGGTGTGATGGCGGCCGGTGTCGCGGCGGCCTCTTCCGAGACTCCCGCTCGCAAGGCGGTCGTTTCCTGGGATGATGCCTTCGGGCAGCCGACGGGCAACGCGCCGACACCGGCAGACGCGCCTGCGGCACCGAGCAGCCTGTCTGCCACGCAGCAGCATGCCCCTGAGCCGCGTCAGCCTGCAGCGCCTCATCAACCGGCCGAGCCGGTCGCGCCAGCGGAGCCCGATTCCGTGGCGCCTCAGGCCGAGCATGTGCCGCCTTTCGAGGCGCCGACAGCCACGCCGGAAGCGACACCCGCACCGGCTGAGCGTCCTTCCTGGGCCTATGACGGCGATGAGTCCGGCATGGTGCCGGGCGGTGGTCGTCTGGCGACGGCGGAAGATGCGCAGGCGGCTGCCAGTGATCCCTCCGGCCCGACCCTGTGGACCGTGGAGCACATGCAGAGTCAGCGCCATGAAGGCGCCGATCACGAGGACGAGCCGGAAGGGGATCTGCCGCAGCTGAGTCTGCTGACGCCGCCGGATGCCCAGAAGCCCAACTACAGCGAAGAAGAGCTCGACCAGATGGCCGAGCTGCTGGTGGTGCGTCTGCGCGAGTATGGCGTCAAGGCCGAGGTGGCGGATGTCTGGCCGGGGCCGGTCATCACGCGCTTCGAGATTCAGCCGGCGCCGGGCGTCAAGGCGTCCAAGATCTCCAACCTGTCGACGGACCTGGCGCGTTCGCTGCTGGTCAAGAGCGTGCGTGTGGTCGAGGTGATTCCGGGCCGTCCGACGGTCGGCATCGAGATTCCCAACCCCAACCGCGCCATGATTCGCCTGCGTGAAGTGTTCGATTCCGATGCCTATCAGCTGGCGGAATCTCCGGTCACCCTGGCGCTGGGGCAGGACATCGGTGGCGCCCCTGTCGTGGCCAACCTCGGCAAGATGCCACACCTGCTGGTCGCCGGTACCACCGGTTCGGGCAAGTCAGTCGGCATCAACTCGATGCTGATCTCGATGCTGCTCAAGGCCACGCCGGATGAAGTGCGCATGATCATGGTCGACCCCAAGATGCTGGAGCTGTCGGTCTATGACGGCATTCCGCACCTGTTGGCGCCGGTGGTGACCGACATGAAGGAGGCCGCCAACGCCCTGCGCTGGTGTGTCGCCGAGATGGAGCGTCGCTACAAGCTGATGGCCGCCATGGGCGTGCGCAACCTGGCCGGCTTCAATGCCAAGATCGATGAAGCCGAGGCACATGGTGCCCAGATCGCCGACCCGCTGTGGGAGCCGCAGCCCTGGGAGATGCACCAGCATCCGCCGGTGCTCGCCAAGCTGCCCTACATCGTGGTGGTGATCGACGAGTTCGCCGACATGTTCATGATCGTCGGCAAGAAGGTCGAGGAGCTGATCGCACGTCTGGCCCAGAAGGCGCGCGCCGCGGGGATTCACCTGATTCTGGCCACCCAGCGTCCGTCGGTGGACGTGGTGACCGGCCTGATCAAGGCCAACATCCCGACGCGCATGGCCTTCCAGGTCTCCTCCAAGATCGACTCGCGCACCATCCTCGATCAGGGCGGCGCCGAGGACCTGCTGGGTCACGGTGACATGCTCTACCTGCCGGCCGGTGCCGGCATGCCGACGCGCGTTCACGGTGCCTTCGTCGATGATGACGAGGTTCACCGTGTGGTCGATGACTGGAAGCGTCGCGGCTCGCCGGAGTACATCGAGGAGATCCTCACCGGTGGCGTGCAGGCCGATGCCTTGGCCGGTCTCGAGGCCGAAGGTGAGGACAGCGATGCCGAGCAGGATGCGCTTTACGATGAGGCCGTGGCCTATGTGGTCGAGTCGCGTCGTGCCTCCATCTCTGCCGTGCAGCGTCGCTTCAAGATCGGGTACAACCGCGCCGCGCGTCTGGTCGAGGCGATGGAGATGGCGGGCGTCGTCTCCGCGATGGGCACCAATGGCTCGCGGGAAGTGATCGCGCCCAACCACAGCGGCTAGCCGCCGCAGGTCTGGTCGCTGAAACACACGAAGGGGAGCTTTTTGCTCCCCTTCGTGTCAAAGACGTCAGATAACAGATCACTGCCAGCAGGCTGTTGGCAGTGATCATCCCGAATCGCTGAAATGATGATGGTCAGGTGCAGGGCATCGGTGCCCGTTGCCGAGGCTTGCCACTGGTCTTCCTCATCGCAAGGAGTTTCATGAAGACATTGTCCCGTTCTTTCGCTTCTTCGTTGACCTCTCGTCTGGCCAAGGGGCTGGGCGCCGCGCTGATGCTGGGCATGGCCGCTCTGCCAGCGCACGCCGAGGAGTCGGCAGGCGATCGTCTGGCGCGCCTGCTGGAGCCGCTCAAGACCTATGCTGCCGACTTCGATCAGCAGATCCTCGATGCCTCCGGTCAGCGTCTGCAGGAAGCCAAGGGCAAGATGTGGCTGTCGCGCCCGGGCAAGTTCCGCTGGAGCGTCGATGCGCCGTACCGTCAGGAAGTGGTGTCGGATGGCAAGGAAGTCTATCTGCATGATCCGGACCTCGAGCAGGTCACCGTGCAGCCGCTGGATGAGCGCGTCACCCACACGCCGGCGCTGTTGCTGTCCGGTCGTGCCAGCGAGCTGACCGCCAACTATGCGGTCAAGCGTCAGCAGCAGGGCGCACGTGAGACCTTCACGCTGACGCCAAAACAGGCCGATACGCTGTTTGAAAGCCTCAAGCTGACCTTCGACAGCGAGCAGCTCGACATGCTGCAGATGGCGGATTCCACCGGCCAGCGCACGGCGATCGACTTCAGCAACGTGCAGTACAACCCGTCGCTGCAGGATAGCCGTTTCGTGTTCCAGATCCCGCAAGGCGCCGACGTCATTCGCGAGCAGTGATCACGCCCAAGGTGCAGCGCAAATCCTGAATACGCTTGAATAAACAAGAACGCCCGGACCATCTGGTCCGGGCGTTCTTGTCTGTGCCAGTCGCGACTTGGCAGCCATGTGCGCGCAGGATTCGCCGCTGATCAGCTCTGTCCGGGCGTCTCGCCACGGTCTGCGGCGGCGTCCTGCTCGCGGCGCCAGCGCTCTATCTCGGCGAAGCGTTTCTCGCCACCATGCTGGGTCGGGCGATAGAACTGCTGGGTCGGCAGCTCTTCTGGCCAGGCATCGTGGGAGCGGCCGGCCGGATAGCCATTGGGCTCGTTGTGGGCATAGCGATAGCCTTCGCCCATGCCCAGCTCCTTCATCAGCGTGGTCGGGGCATTGCGCAGGTAGACCGGCACACCGAAGTGGGGCTGTTGGCGCACGAAGGTCTTGGCTTCCTTCCAGGCCACCTCGATGGCATTGCTCTTGGGCGCGATGGCCAGGTGAATCGCCGCATGGGCGATGGCGCGCTGGCCCTCGTAGTCACCGAGGCGCAGATAGGCGTCCCAGGCGGCGATGGTCAGCGGCAGGGCGCGTGGGTCGGCGTTGCCGACATCCTCGGAGGCAATCGCCGTCAGGCGACGCACGACATCCAGCGGGTCGCCGCCGCCATCCATGAAGCGCGCCATGTACAACAGCGCCGCGTCGGGCCGCGAGGAGCGTATCGACTTGTGGATCGCCGACAGCAGGTCGTAATAGTCATCGCCCTGTTTGTC
Source organism: Cobetia sp. MC34 (assembly GCF_018340035.1). Taxonomy (NCBI): domain Bacteria; kingdom Pseudomonadati; phylum Pseudomonadota; class Gammaproteobacteria; order Oceanospirillales; family Halomonadaceae; genus Cobetia; species Cobetia sp. MC34. Next base: position 12,407 of record NZ_JADPPY010000034.1, on the reverse strand, counting down.
GAAGCTCGAGGCCTGATGGCCCAGCACGGCCTCCAGCGAGCTGTCCTCGAGTATCTCGCGCGTTCCCCCCTGGGCATCTGGCTCACGGCGCACGAAGTCACAGGCGGTCTCCAGCAGGCCGAGGGCGCGGCGTGCATCGCCGGAGGCCGAGCGCGCGATGCGGGTCAGCGTCTCGCGGCTGGCTTCGATGTGACGCTTGCCGAGGCCGTTGACCTCATCCTGCAGGGCGCGCGTCAGTACCTCGATCAGGTCGTCCGTCTCGAGGGCCTTGAGCACATAGACCCGCGCCCGCGACAGCAAGGCCGAGTTGACCTCGAAGGACGGGTTCTCGGTGGTCGCGCCGATCAGCGTCAGCAGGCCGGATTCCACATGCGGCAACAGGGCGTCCTGCTGGCTCTTGTTGAGGCGATGGATCTCATCGAGAAACATCACCGTCTGGCGATCGCTGGCCTGGAAGTGTCTGGCGCGCTCCACCACCTCGCGGATGTCCTTGACGCCGGCCATCACCGCCGAGAGCTGCTCCAGATGGGCATCACAGCCCTTGGCGAGAATCTCGGCCAGCGTTGTCTTGCCGACCCCCGGCGGCCCCCACAGGATCATCGAGCGCACCACGCCGGAGGCCACCATCTGGCGCAGTGGCATGTCAGGCCCGACCAACGCTGTCTGTCCGATGTAGTCATCCAGGGTGCGGGGACGCATGCGGAAGGCCAGTGGCGCATGGGAATTCGAGGCGGTATCGGCAAAAAGATCCATCGGCGAGTCTGGCTCCGGCAGGCGTGGGGCAGTATTGCGCTCATCATGGCCGATCCTGCAGGACTGTACAAATCAGCAGGGGCGGCACGGTCAGTCAGCGGCCTCAGGCCGCGCGTGGCATTGCACCAGACTGTCATGTTTTCCTGACAGCATGACACGCTCATTTAGGCAATCCCACCCAACGTCTAACTGGCGCTCGGGGGATGTGTCCTACACTTCTAGGTGACGACATTGCTACATTCGGTAGCAATGCCCGAGGCGGCAGCGCTGTCTGCCAGCATCGGCCACCTGTTCCGTAAGGAGGAGGAAGTCATGCCCAATGTGACTCAGCTGCGCCAGGACCACGCCAACATGGCCCGTCTGCTGCACGTGCTTTCGCACCGCCACAAGACGCTCGTCAGTGGTGAGCGTCCCGACTTTCGCATGATGCGTGAGGTGGTGGATTACATTCTCGATTACATGCAGGGCTTCATCATTCCGCTGGAGCGTCAATGCACCCAGATGCTGTGCGAACGCTCCGAAGACGCCGCGCCACTCTGTCAGCGCCTCATCCAGCAATATCGCACCCTGCACGAGCGTCTGGACAAGCTGTCCGACAATCTCGACAGCATCCTGATGGACCAGATCATCCCGATGGATCAGTTCAATGCCGACCTGCGCGAGTATGTGGAGGCACACCGTGACTACCTGCGTGCCGAGCGCCAGGAGCTGTTCCCGCTGATGCGCGACAACCTCAGTGATGAGGAATGGCAGCAGCTGACCGATGCCATCCCGCATGCGCGCACCGAGCTTGAGCGCCTTCAGGAAGCCTACCCGGAACTCTACGCCGAGCTGACCGAGAGTGATGTCGTGACCGCCTGAGCCCTTTCGGTCCGATCTATAACGGTCTAGTCAGGAACTCGCCACACAGAAAGAATCCGCACTTTGCCCGCCACAACAGAAAGAACGCCAAGTCGTTGGCGGGTATTCCGAAAGTCTCCACGTCTCATCTCCCCCACACTGAGGTCATCACATGACGCCCGCCGCGTTTCGGTGGGCGTTGTCTTTGGCGGTGTTCCGCCTTCTCTGATGACGGCCGTGCGGCCCGGGAGACAAGCGATGAGTGCTCAATCTCTTGCACGACAGTGGGCAACTTCCCAGGACGGAGCGACGTCCGAGCCCACCCAGTTCGCCAGCCAAGGCATTGCCCTGGAAGACCCGCGCCTGTTTCGCCAGCTCGCCTACGTGAATGGCTGCTGGGTGCATGGTGAAGGCGGGCGTGAGGAGGCGGTCTTCGACCCCGCCACCGGCGAGCGTCTCGGCCAGGTGCCATGGCTCGAGGAGGCGCAGATCGACGCCGCCATCGCCACCGCCGATGCGGCCCAGCGTGAATGGCGCAAGCTGCGCGTCGACCAGCGCGGCGAGCTGCTGGATGCCTGGTACGACCTCATCCGCGCCCACAAGGAAGACCTGGCCATGCTGATGACGCGTGAGCAGGGCAAGTCGCTGGAAGATGGGCGCGGCGAGGTGGAATACGGCGCCAGCTTCGTTCACTGGTTCGCCGAGGAGGGCAATCGTGCCTTCGGCGAGACCATTCCCAGCCATATCCCGAATGCCGCGCTGGGCACCGTGCGTGAGCCTATCGGTGTCGCGGCGCTGATCACGCCATGGAACTTCCCGCTGGCGATGATCACCCGCAAGGCCGCGGCCGCGCTGGCGGCAGGCTGTACGGTGCTGGTCAAGCCGGCCGGCGAGACGCCGTTCTCGGCGCTGGCGCTGGCGGAGCTGGCCGAGCGCGCCGGCATTCCCGCCGGTGTCTTCAGCGTCATCACCGGTGAGGCCTCCGAGGTCTCCAGGCAGCTGTGTGACGATCCGCGCGTCGCCGGGCTGTCATTCACCGGCTCCACCCGGGTCGGGCGTCTGCTGCTGAAACAGTGCGCCGACAGCGTCAAGCGTGTCTCGCTGGAACTGGGCGGCAATGCGCCCTTCATCGTCGGGCCGGACATGGACCCCGAGGAGGCTGCACGCGCCGCCGTCGATGCCAAGTTCCAGACCTCCGGTCAGGACTGCCTCGCGGCCGACCGTATCCTGGTCCACGACAGCCTCTATGAAGACTTCCTGAGTCACTTCGCGCGCATCATGAAGCAGCTCAAGGTCGGCAATGGCCAGGTGAAGGGGATCGACCTTGGCCCGCTGATCCACCGCGACGCCGTCGCCAAGGCGCAGACCATCGTCGATGACGCCGTCGAGCGCGGCGCGCGGCTGATCCACGGCGACCAGAGCATGGCGCCGGGCCCCAACTTCTTCATGCCGGTACTGCTGGCCGACATCACGCCGGACATGCGCGTCTGGCGCGAGGAAACCTTCTCGCCGGTGGCCGGCATCACCGCCTGGCACGATGAGGAAGAGGTGATCGCGATGGCCAACGACACCGAATACGGCCTCGCCGCCTACGTCTATACCCACGATGTGCGCCGCATCTGGCAACTGATGCGTGGCCTGCGCTTCGGTATGGTCTCGGTCAATTCCGTCAAGATGACCGGCGCGCCGATTCCCTTCGGCGGCGTCAAGCAATCTGGCCTGGGTCGCGAAGGTGGGCGTCAGGGGCTCGAGGAATATCTCGATATCAAGTACTACTGTCTGGGTGGACTGGAAAGCGCCTCCGGAAGTTGAGACGGACATCCTTCACTGTCACATGTCGATCATGGCGACCGGTGGCCATTGAGCACCGCCGGTCGATCGCCCCTAGTTGAGCATTCGGAGAGTCACATGAGCACCGATAACACCCTGAGTCAGGCCGCCAGCTTCGACGACGCGACCTCGACCGATGAGCTGATTCGCCGTGATCGCAAGGTCACCTTCCATGCCTCGACCCACCTGCGCGATTACGCCCAGGGCGATGCACCGGGCCGCGTGATCACCGGCGGCGAAGGCATCCGCATCCGCGAGCGTGACGGGCGCGAGCTGATCGACGGCTTCGCCGGTCTCTACTGCGTCAACATCGGTTACGGGCGCACGGAAGTCGCCGATGCCATCCACGAGCAGGCCCTCAAGCTCAGCTACTACCACACCTATGTCGGCCACTCGAACGAGCCGCAGATCGCGCTGTCCGAGAAGATTCTCGAACTGGCCGGCCCCGACATGTCCAGGGTCTACTACGGCATGTCCGGCAGTGATGCCAACGAGACCCAGCTCAAGCTGGTGCGCTATTACCACAACGTGATCGGCAAGCCGGAGAAGAAGAAGGTCATCTCGCGCTGGCGCGGCTATCACGGCTCCGGCATCGCCTCAGGCTCCTTGACCGGGCTGGCGGCCTTCCATGATCACTTCGATCTGCCGATTCCCGGCATCCTGCACACCGAGGCGCCGGATTATTACCGCCGTCCCGCCGAGTGCGCCGAGATGAGCGAGCGTGAATTCTCCACCTGGTGCGCCGAGAAGCTCGAGGCGATGATCCAGGCCGAAGGGCCGGAGACCGTCGGCGCCTTCATCGGCGAGCCGGTGCTGGGTACCGGTGGCATCGTGCCGCCGCCGGAGGGCTACTGGGAGGCCATCCAGGCCGTGCTCAAGCGCCACGACATCCTGTTGATCTGCGATGAGGTGGTGTGCGGCTTCGGGCGCATCGGCAGCCAGTTCGGCTACCAGCACTTCGGCATCAAGCCGGACCTGGTCACCATCGCCAAGGGCCTGACCAGCGCCTATCAGCCGCTGTCCGGGGTCATCGTCGGTGACCGCGTGTGGAAGGTACTGGAGCAGGGCACCGGCGAATTCGGCCCCATCGGCCACGGCTGGACCTACTCCGGCCATGCGCTGGGCGCCGCCTCCGGTGTCGCCAACCTGGAGATCATCCGCCGCGAGGGCCTGGTCGACAACGCCCGTGATACCGGCGCCTATCTGCAGAACGCCATGCAGGCAGCCTTTGCCGATCACCCCATCGTCGGCAATGTGCGTGGCATCGGCCTGCTGGCGGCGCTGGAGTTCTCGCCGCAGCCGTCACAGCGCAAGGCGTTCGACTCAGCGCTCAAGGTCGGCCCGCGCATCTCCGCGGCAGCCCTCGAGGAAGGCCTGGTCGCTCGCGCCATGCCGCAGGGCGACATCCTCGGCTTCGCGCCGCCGCTGGTGGTCACCCCCGAGGAAATCGATGACATCGTCGCCCGCGCGCGTCGCGCCGTGGACAAGGTGCATCAGGAGCTTGTCGACAATGGCGATCTCACGTCTGGTGATCAGTAAGCCATGGCATTGACCTTACCCCCGCTCAAGAGCACACGGGAAACGCCGCTGTCGCTGGCCGATATCTATGCCGCGCGCCAGCGGCTGTTTCATTCATCGACGGCCACGGGTGTCGAGCGCACGGCGCTGGTGCCTTCACCGGCGCTGTCGCGACGCTTCGATGCCGAGATTCTGCTCAAGCTGGAGACCCGCCAGCCCACCGGCGCCTTCAAGCTGCGCGGGGCCAGCAATCTGCTGGCCGCCGTGGCGGAGCAGGCCGCCGGGGAGGCCTTCGAGCGCCTCCAGCGCGGCGTGACCACCGCCTCCACCGGCAACCATGGTCGCGCGCTGGCCTACGCCGCGATGCGCCGTGGCCTCAGGGCGGTCATCTGTCTCTCCGAGCAGGTGCCCGCCAACAAGGTGCGTGCCATCGAGGTGCTGGGTGAGCTGGGCGGTGCCACTGGTGGCAGTGTCGAGGTGCGCCGGGTCGGGCGCAGCCAGGACGAGGCCTTCCACGAGGTCAATCGGCTGGTCGAGGAGGAGGGCATGCTGGCGGTGCCACCCTTCGATGACCCGCTGATCGCGGCCGGTCAGGGCACCATCGGGCTTGAGTTGATGGAGGATTGCCCGCAGCTCGATCAGGTACTGGTCGGACTGTCCGGTGGCGGCCTGCTCGGCGGCATCGGGGCGGCGCTCAAGGCGATTCGCCCCGAGACGCAGGTGCATGGCATCAGCCTCACCGAAGGCGCGGCCATGTGGCATAGCCTGCAGGCGGGCACACCGGTGGAGGTGGAAGAGGTCGCCAGCCTCGCGGATTCGCTGGGCGGCGGCATCGGGCTTGGCAATCACACCACGCTGCCGCTGGTGCGCCGCGTGATGGATGAACACCATCAGGTCAGCGAGCGCGCCATCGCTCGCGCCATGCTGATGCTGCTGGAAGAGGAGAAGCTGCTGGTCGAGGGCGCCGCCGTGGTCGGGCTTGCCGCACTCGAGGCCTCGCGGCTGGGCGAGACCGACCCGGCGCTGGCCGAGTCGATCCGCGGCCAGCGTGTCGCGCTGATCATCAGCGGCAATGGGGTCAGTCTGGAAACCTTCGATCAGGCCAGAGCGCTGCTGGCGGACGCTCAGCAGTGATTTTTTCGCCCATGGCTCACAGCGTGAGACAGATGACGGCACACCAGGAGGAGGGCGCATGACGGAACCGACTCAAGAAAGCATGCAGACGTATTCCCGTGAACAGATCGAGCAGGTCGTGGGGCTGGACGCCACGGCACTGGGCACCATTCGCGATGCCTTCATCGCGCTGGGCCAAGGCAAGGTGGTGCAGCCGCCGATCCTGTCGATGGCCATCGAGGAGGCCAACGGCGAGGTGGACGTCAAGACCGCCCACATCCAGGGGCTCAAGCACTTCGCGATCAAGATCAGCCCCGGCTTCTTCAACAATCCCGCCCGCGGCCTGCCAAGCCTCAATGGCCTGATGGTGGTGTTCTCCGCCGAGACGGGACTGGCCAAGGCCCTGCTGGATGACGGCGGCTATCTCACCGCCATTCGTACCGCACTGGCCGGAGCCGTGGCAGCAGAGGCCCTGTCACGCCCCGACAGCAAGCGCGTCGCGCTGATCGGCGCCGGTGAGCAGGCGAGCCTGCAGCTGGAAGCGCTGCGGCTGGTGCGTGACATCGAGAGTGTCGATGTCTGGGCGCGTGACAAGGAGCGCGGCGAGCGCTTCGCGCGGGACACCGAGCAGCGCCTGGGGCTCACCGTGCGCAGCCACGACAGCCTGCATGCGGTGTGTCAGAACGCCGATATCATCATCACCGCCACGCCGTCCCACACGCCGCTGCTGGAATACTCGATGCTGCCGGAAGGCGTGCATGTCACCGCGATGGGCTCCGACAGCCCCGAGAAGCGCGAACTGGAAGCCGACGTGCTGACCGATTGCGACTACTTCGTGTGTGACAGCCGCGCCCAGTCGGAAATCAATGGCGAGCTGAAGGGGCTGGATGAAGACCAGCCCAAGGCATGCGAGGTCTACGAGCTGGGCAAGCTGCTGGCCGATGGGCGTCGTCTGCGTGAGGGTGACCAGAACAGCGGTGAACAGGCTGAGACCGCCACTGATACCCTCATCACGGTGGCAGACCTTACCGGCACCGGCGTGCAGGACACCGCGATTGCCAGCCTGGCGCTCGCTCGACTCGCCCAGCGCTAGCACCGCACGCAGCGACAGCGGGTCATGAAGACGCGACGGACTTGCCCAGCGCGGCGCCGCATGCGAGGGTCACGCAGTAACGGCAGGAAGCCGTTGACTCCCTCGTCCACTCGGAGCCTGTCGTGACTCGAACCATGCCCTCACCCTCTGCTGCGCCGCGCGCCCTCAATGCTGCCCCCGGGGTAGAGGTCCGCCGCTCACCGCTGGCGGACCTCTGTGCCGACTGCGATGCCGTGACGCTGCTGCCACCGCTATCCCCGCCGGGTGAGGGGTATCTGCGCCATTTCTGCCAGCTGGATTCCCCGCTGGCGGTGTTCGATCTCGACGATACCCTGCTCGATGGCGACTGCACCGGCATGTGGATGCGCTGGATGGCCGCCTGTGGATGGATCGAGGATGTCGAGGCCTTCATGGCCATCGGCGAGCGCCACCAGAGCGAGTATCACGCCGGCACCCTGGACATCCACGAGCACACGGGGCATCTGCTCAGCCCGCTCATCGGGCGGCATCGCGATGAGGTGCGTCGCGAAGTCGATGATTTCGTGGAAGAAATGGTGATGCCGCGTCTGCTGGAAGGCGGCATCGCACGGCTGGCCGAACACGGCGAGGCGGGCCATCGCACCCTGATCATCTCCGCCTCCATGCATCACCTGGTCGGCCCCATCGCCAGTCGCCTGACCGCCGATGGCGCGCTGGCCACCCATCCTGCCTTCGATGATCAGGGCCGCTTCACCGGCGAGACCACCGGCATCGTCACCTTCCGCGAAGGCAAGCTGGCGGCGCTGGATGCCTGGCTGGTAGACGCCAGCCAGCTCAAGCGTGCGCCGCAGGCACTGTGGGGCTATTCCGATTCCCACAACGACCTGCCGCTGCTGGAGCGGGTCGATCACCCCCACGCCACCCAGCCGGATGCGCCGCTGCGCCAGTTCGCCGAAGCGCGTGGCTGGCCGGTGGTCGACTGGCGTCAGTCGCACCTGTCCATCGAATCGGACTGAGCGTGCATGAAGCCGTCGACTGACTCCCACCTTTCCCGTGATCACAGCCCGGATGCCAGAGCCCTGCAGGCGCGCGGCGTCGCGCTGACGGCGCTGGGCGTATTGCTGATCTCGCCAGATGCGCTGTTGCTGCGTCTCGCCGATGTCGCCGATGGTCCGCTGGTGTTCTGGCGCGGCCTGCTGACGGCCATCGGCTTCGCGCTGATTCTGCTGCTCACCCAGCGCGGCGGGCCAGGCCAGCGCTTCGCCAGTGCGCTGGCGCGCATGCGTGGCTGCGGGCGTACGGGGCTGTGGGTCGCGCTGCTGTTCACCGGCTCCACGCTGGGCTTCGTGCTCGCCAATCAATACACCCGCGCCGGCAATGTGCTGATCATCCTCGCCGCCAGTCCGCTGTTCGCGGCGCTGATGTCACGGCTATGGCTGGGCGAGCGCCAGCCGCGCCATGTGTGGGGCGCGATTCTGGTCTCGCTGGCGGGCATCACGCTGCTGGTGATGGACGAGGCGGGCAGCGGCTCGCTGACCGGCAATCTGCTCGCGCTGGGCTGCAGCCTGTCACTGGCGGGCAACTTCACGCTGTGTCGCACGCGCCCGGGCCTCGACATGAGCCCGATGCTGACGCTGTCGGGGCTTCTGACCGCGCTGTGTGGCCTGCTGGCCTGCACGTGGTTGGCGGTTTCTGGGGTAGGGGTAGGCGAGGGTGCAGCAGAGGTCCTCGAGAGCGTGATCACCCAGCTGTGGCCCTCGCACAGCGCTGATTTCGCCCAACGCGCCGGCTGGCTGGTGCTGCTGTGTCTGGTGCTATCGCCGCTGGGCTTCACGCTGATCCAGCGTGGCCCGCTGTATCTGCCGTCCGCCGAGGTGGCGCTGCTGATGCTGCTGGAAAGCGTGTTCGGCATCCTGTGGGTGTGGTGGGTGCTGGACGAGTCGCTGACCCTGCGCGGCTGGGTGGGCGGCGCCATGGTGCTGGGCGCGATGCTGATCAAGAGCCTGATCGACCGCCGCCTGCGTCACCTGCAGGCCACGCGTACGCCTTCTGTGGATGCGTCTGCGGGCGGCAACTGATACAATCCCGCCCATCCCCGAGTTTATTCACTGTCAAATGACAGCCCTCTGGACGCCTAACGGCGACCGGAGCGAATAGCTCATGGCGCGAAGAAAGCCACAGGGCGACCGGAAACGACGGCGACTTCACGACGCGAGCCAGGCGCGAGCGGCACTGCCCCTGACGGCAGTGATGAAGATTGCAACAACCGGACGCCAGACTGACTCGACAGCGCCAGGATTCAGCACGCACACCACCTTCCCCAACCTGTTGCGGACGACTCGATGACAAGCAGCCTCAAACAGCAGTGGCTCGCCAACCTCCGGCCCGACATCCTGTCCGGCCTGGTGGTGGCGTTGGCCCTGATCCCCGAAGCCATCGCCTTCTCCATCATTGCCGGTGTCGACCCCAAGGTCGGCCTGTATGCCTCCTTCTCCATCGCCGTGGTGACCGCCATCGCCGGTGGCCGTCCGGGCATGATCTCCGCCGCCACCGGTGCCATGGCACTGCTGATGGTCGACCTGGTCAAGGACCACGGCCTGGAATACCTGCTGGCCGCCACCGTGCTGACCGGCGTGATCCAGATCATCTTCGGCTACTTCAAGCTCGGCTCGCTGATGCGCTTCGTATCGCGCTCGGTGGTCACCGGCTTCGTGAATGCGCTGGCGATCCTGATCTTCATGGCCCAGCTGCCGGAGCTGACCAACGTCACCTGGCACGTCTACGCCATGACGGCGGCCGGTCTCGGCATCATCTACCTGCTGCCGCTGGTGCCGAAGGTCGGCAAGCTGCTGCCGTCGCCGCTGGTCTGCATCATCGTGCTCACCATCTTCGCGATGGTCGTCGGTCTGGATATCCGTACCGTCGGCGACATGGGCGAGCTGCCGGACAGCCTGCCGGTGTTCCTGATACCGGACATCCCCTTCAATCTGGAAACCCTGTGGATCATCCTGCCGTACTCGCTGCCGCTGGCGGTCGTGGGCCTGCTGGAATCCCTGATGACGGCCACCCTGGTCGATGACCTGACCGATACGCCGTCCGACAAGAACCGTGAGTGCAAGGGCCAGGGCGCGGCCAACGTCGTCACCGGCTTCCTCGGCGGCATGGCGGGTTGCGCGATGATCGGCCAGACGATGATCAACGTGAAGTCCGGCGGTCGTACGCGTCTCTCCACCATGGTGGCGGGTGTCGTGCTGCTGATCATGGTCGTGTTCCTCGGCCCGTGGGTCTCGCAGATTCCGATGGCCGCACTGGTCGCGGTGATGATCATGGTCTCCATCGGCACCTTCTCCTGGCAGTCGATCCGTGACCTCAAGACCCACCCGATGTCCACCAACATCGTCATGCTGGGCACCGTGGCCGTCGTGGTCGCGACCCACAACCTGGCGATCGGCGTGCTGGTCGGCGTGCTGCTCTCGGCGCTGTTCTTCGCCAACAAGATCGGCCAGGTGCTGCATATCGGCAGCGACATGAATGCCGATGGCCGTACCCGCGAATACCGCGTGGTCGGTCAGGTGTTCTTCGCCTCCAGCGAACAGTTCCAGGCCGGTTTTGATCTCAAGGAGACCGTCGAGCGCGTCGTCATCGACGTCAGCCGTGCGCACTTCTGGGACATCACCGCCATCGGCGCGCTGGACACCGTGGTGGTCAAGTTCCGTCGCGAGGGTACCGAGGTCGAGGTGCGTGGCCTCAACGAAGCCAGCGCCACGCTGGTGGATCGCTTCGCGGTGCATGACAAGCCGGATGCGGTCGAGAAACTGATGGGTCATTGATCCTGATGGCTCCCCCCGCCTGATCGAGGGCGGGGGCGCCAGTAGCGTGATTGATGCGTAAAGACGGCGGGCAGTCCTTCATGGGCTGCCCGCCGTTTGCGTTGGTGGGGTCGGAAAGTGGTAATCTCGAAACAGGCGCCTGAAGCGCCACCTTGATCGTCAGCATAAGGAAGCACGCCATGAGCCAATCCTCTGCCAGTGCCCTGACAGGCCATGACAAGGTCACCGCCTGCATTGACGGCTCCGCCTTTGCCGTCTCCGTGTGTGATGCCGCCGTATGGGCAAGCCAACGTCTCGCGGCGCCGCTGAGCTTCCTGCATGTGATCGACCGCCAGGAAGGGGCGGGCGAGGCCAGCAGTGATCTCTCCGGCAGTATCGGGCTCGGTGCGCGCGAGCACCTGCTGGAAGAACTCGCTACCCTGGATGAGCAACGCGGGCGTATCGCCCAGGAGCAGGGCCGTCTGATGCTGGAGGCCGCCTACGAGCGCGCCGTGCAGGCGGGTATCGCGGAGCCGCGCCCACGTCAGCGCAATGGAGAGCTGGTCGAGACCCTCGCGGATCTTGAAGACGAGATTCGCCTGCTGGTGATCGGCAAGCGCGGCGAAGGGGCGGAGCAGGCCAGCGAGCACCTCGGTAGCAATCTGGAGCGCGTGATTCGCAGCCTGCATCGTCCGGTGCTGGTGGTGCCGGGCGAGTTCAATCAGCCGACGCGGGTGCTGATCGCCTTCGATTGCAGTACCACCATCAAGCGCGCCGTCGAGGTATTGGCGGCCAGTCCGCTGCTGCAAGGCGCGGAGCTGCATCTGGTGATGGTCGGCGCGGAGTCGGTGGAACATCAGGCCCCGCTGGACGCCGCGCGCGACACCCTCACCGCGGCAGGTTTCAGCGTGCAGGCCAGCTTCAGAGCGGGGGAGGTGGAAGCCTGCCTGCGCGAATATGCCAAGGAACACGCCATCGACATGCTGGTGATGGGTGCCTACGGCCACTCGCGCATCCGTCAGCTGCTGGTCGGCAGCACTACCACCGAGATGATTCGCAACGCCACGGTGCCGCTGCTGATCCTGCGCTGAGCCGTGTCAGAGTCGCTCAGGTGGCTCTCTGAGCATTGGTTGATGAGCGAGCCGTTCCATCATTGCCGTGACGCCGCGCTTCCGTAATTTCTCGGGCGCGGCGTCTTGCTGTCTGGCGGGTGTCGTCGTATACCCGCAGTCTAGAGTTCACGCACGTTTTCCTGCATCGCCGGCAGCACGTGTGAAACAACAGGTTTCACCACAAGAGCCATCACAAGAGCCCCCATAACTGAAACCACAGGTTCTTCTGATACACCCGCCTTATTCACGAGTGCCCTGATCAGGCGGCTTGAAGTGGCTGGCCGTTGGGTTCTCGCACCAGGGGCGCTATCTACGCCGTAACGGCCCGCTGAATCATGCCCAAATGCTGCTCTTCTGTCG
>NZ_JADPPY010000033.1:0-37323 GCF_018340035.1 Cobetia sp. MC34 | reverse complement strand
GACATGGCACCGTCGTTCGTTTTACCGGAACGACGCGAACGGTCTTATCCTCGATCGGTCAGGCGCCGGCCGCAGAAGTATCCGGCCAAGAAAAATGCCAGTCAGTGTTAACTGACTGGCATTACCCTTTGTAGGGCGCTTTTTTTATATCAGGATATAACGGCAGGAATTCATCTCGTTTAACGACCGTTTGAATTTGTCCATTGACCCTCTTCACCACAGCCTCGGTCTGGGCTAGTGTGGAGCCACTGGCATGACACGCCCCCTTATGTCCGCGGCTCAGACGGCTGGTGTTCAGGAAGGAGTGTCTGATGCCACTGATCAGCCAGTATGACCAACAACAATGATGGATGGGACTGACATGAAGAAGCTTCTGGGAATCTCCCTGCTGGGTGCAGCATTGATGGCCGGTGGCGCTCAGGCGGCCGAATCGCTGCGCATCGGCGTCGACGTGCCCTACGAGCCGATGGAATACAAGACGCCCAATGGTGAGCTGACCGGTTTCGATATCGAACTGGGCAATGCCATCTGCGCGAAGATCAACCGCGACTGCGAGTGGGTCATCCAGGCGTGGGACGGCATCATTCCCGGCCTGATGGCGCGCAAGTACGACGCCATCATGTCCTCGATGACCATCAATGAGGAACGCCGCGAGAAGGTGCTGTTCTCCGATACCTACATCACCCCGCCGTCCGCCTGGTTCGCCCCGTCCGACAGCGAGCTGAACGCCACCTCCCAGGAAGCCCTGGCTGACAAGGCCATCGGCGTGCAGCGCGGCACCCTGCAGGACAACTACGTCACTGATCTCTACGGCAAGAATGCCGAGGTCAAGCGCTACACCACCGCCGATGACCTGGTGCTGGACATGGAAGCGGGTCGTCTCGACATCGCCTTCCTCGACTTCCCGGTCGGCAAGTCCACCCTGATCGACGGCGGCAACGGCAACTACAAGGCCGTGGGTGAAGTGGTCACCGAGCCCAAGAAGTACTTCGGCGACGGCTTCGGTATCGCCATGCGCAAGCGTGACAAGGACCTGGCCGAGCAGATCAATGGCGCCCTGGCCGAACTGAAGGCCGATGGCACCTACGACACCATCCATACCAAGTACTTCGGCGAGAAGCAGTAAGGTCGCGTCAAGCGGTATGCCAGCCATGCCGTGATGCCTGCGCCGAGATGCCTGCACCGTGAGTTGAGCGGCAATAGACACAAGTGACATGTTCGACAACAAACCCCGTTGGCATCTGCCGCGGGGTTTTTGCGTTGAGGCAGTGTTCAGTGACATTCAGCCACCTGTCTTGTGACAACCCTGTCACGACCTGAACAGGGCCAATCGCTCAAGCGCATCACGTGGAAAGCATGCCATCTACACAATTGGTGCAATTTAAGCATCAAAGCAGTGTGTCTGATGGGACTTATCGATAATGCGCAGTCTCTCTAGGATGCCGTGCAACTCCTTCTGCAACGGTAGATTCCCATGTCGAGACTGAACTTACGTCCGGCGCGCCTTCCTCGTATCGCTTCTTCCCTGCTGCTGACCCTTGGCGGCCTTCTGGCGCTCAGTGCCTGCAGCGAGGGCAACAGTGAAGAAAACGGCAACGCGCAACAGACTCCCCCGACGATGGAAGTCGTCGCCGCCCAGTCGCAGCCGGTCGCGGCCTGGCATACCTATACCACACGTCTGGAATCACCCCAGCGCGTGCAACTGCGCCCACGCGTGAGCGGCGAAGTCGAAGAAGTGCTGTTCACCGAAGGCAGTCAGGTAAGCGCCGGCACGCCGCTGGTGCGTCTTGATCAACGCCCCTTCAAGGCCGAAGTTCAGCGTCTGGAAGCGGAAGTCGCACGCATCAAGGCTGAGCTGGCCAATGCCCGCAGCGAGTCCGGTCGCGCCGCCAGTCTGGTCAAGCGCAACCTGATCTCCCGCGAGGAAGCCGATTCGCGCAGCACTACCGCCACCGGCCTCAATGCACAGCTCAAGGGCGCCATCGCCCAGCTGGAGCGTGCCCGTCTGGATCTGGACTACGCCACCATCCGCGCCCCGATCGATGGTCGCCTGTCCAATGCGCGCATCACGCGTGGCAACACCGTGCAGGCTGGCCAGAGCGTGCTGACCACGCTGGTCGAGACCCGCCAGCTGGACGCCTATATCGACATCAGCGAACTGACCTGGAACCAGGACTTCGCGAACGTCAGCGCCGATGACCACCTGCCGGTCGAACTGCAGCTGGCCGGTCAGCAGGATTTCCCCTTCCACGGTGAGCTCGACTTCATCGACAACAGCGTCGATATCGATACCGGCACCCTGCGGATCGGTACCACCTTCAGCGCCGATGATGCCGCCCTGCGTCCGGGCGCCTTTGCACGCCTGCGTCTCGCCTCGCCCGAGATCCGGGATGCCGTGCTGATTCCGGAACGCGCCATCGGCACCGATCTGGACCGTCAGTTCGTGCTGGTGGTCGCCGAGGACAACACCCTCGCCTACCGCGGCATCACCACCGGCCCGCGCTTCGGCCCGCTGCGTGCCGTCACCGATGGCCTGGCCGCCGGTGACCGCGTGCTGGCCGCGGGGCCTGCCAAGGCAGGTCCGGGCATGCCGATCACCCCCAAGCTGGTCGAGATGCCCGATGACGGTGCCCTCAAGGCACTCGCCGCGCGTATCTCGCGCCTGCAGCAGCAGACCGCCCAGCCGCTGGATCAGGACAACGACCAGGACGCCGCGACACTGGCCGAGGCTGACCGTCAGGCAGCCGGAGGCCGTTCGTGAATATCTCCAGCTTCTTCATCAAGCGCCCGGTCTTCGCCGCGGTGCTGTCGATCCTGATCGTCATCTCCGGGATGCTGTCGCTGTTCCAGCTGCCCATCTCCGAGTATCCGGAAGTCGTGCCGCCCACCGTGGTAGTGCGCGCCAACTACCCGGGTGCCAACCCCGAAGTCATCGGTGCCACCGTCGCCACGCCGCTGGAGCAGGAAATCACCGGCGTCGAAAGCATGCTGTACATGGACTCCCAGGCGACCTCCGACGGCAACCTGACCCTGACGGTGACCTTCGCGCTGGGCACTGACCTGGACAAGGCCCAGGTGCAGGTGCAAAACCGTGTGGCCCGCGCCACGCCACGCCTGCCGCAGGAGGTTCAGCAGCTCGGCATCACCACCGAGAAGGCCTCGCCCAACCTGACGATGGTGGTCCACCTGACCTCCCCGGATGGCCGCTATGACCAGCTGTGGCTGTCCAACTACGCGCGCCTGAACCTGAAGGACAATCTCGCCCGTCTCGAGGGGGTCGGCGACGTGCAGCTGTTCGGTGCCGGCGAGTACTCGATGCGCGTGTGGCTCGACCCGGACGCCGTGGCGGCGCGGGGCCTGTCTGCCGGTGACATCATCAGTGCCCTGCGTGCCCAGAATCAGCAGGTCGCCGCCGGTTCCGTCGGTGCCCAGCCCTCGCCTGACGATAACCAGTTCCAGCGCCTGCTCAATGTGCGGGGCCGCCTGGAGAGCGCCGAGGAATTCGAGAACATCGTCATCCGTGTCGATGAAGATGGCCGCCTGACACGCCTGAAGGATGTGGCGCGTGTCGAACTGGGCGCCGACAGCTATTCGCTGCGCGCGCAGCTGGATGGCAAGGACGCCGTGGCGATGCCGATCTTCCAGCGTCCCGGCTCGAATGCCATCGCGCTGTCGGATTCCGTGCGCGAGAGCATGAGCGAGATGTCAGAGGCCTTTCCGGATGGCGTCAGCTACGACATCGTCTACGACCCGACGGTCTTCGTGCGCGGCTCCATCGAGGCGGTCATCGACACCCTGTTCGAGGCCATCCTGCTGGTAGTGATAGTGGTGATCCTGTTCCTGCAGACCTGGCGGGCCTCGATCATTCCGCTGATCGCGGTGCCGGTCTCGCTGATCGGGACGTTTGCGGTCATGCAGCTGATGGGCGTGTCGATCAATACGCTGTCGCTGTTCGGGCTGGTGCTCGCCATCGGTATCGTCGTCGATGACGCCATCGTGGTGGTGGAGAATGTCGAGCGCAACATCGAGCTGGGCCACTCGCCCATCGAGGCCACCCAGATCGCCATGCGTGAGGTGACCGGCCCGATCATCGCCATCGCGCTGGTGCTGACGGCGGTATTCGTGCCGACGGCCTTCATCAGTGGCCTGAGCGGTCAGTTCTATAAGCAGTTCGCGCTGACCATCACCATCTCGACGCTCATCTCGGCCTTCAACTCGCTGACGCTGTCACCGGCGCTGTCGGCTCTGCTGCTCAAGCCCCACGGTGCCAAGCCTGACTGGCTGACCCGCGTCATCGATGGCCTGTTCGGTCGCTGGCTGTTCGCGCCGTTCAACCGCGCCTTCAGTGCAATGGCCAACGGCTATACCGGCCTGATCAAGAAGCTGCTGCGCTTCGGTGTCATCGTCGGCCTGCTGTATGTCGTACTGCTCGGCGCCACCGGCAAGCTGTTCGACAGCGTGCCCGGCGGCTTCATCCCCGGGCAGGACAAGCAGTACCTGGTCGCGATGGCCCAGCTGCCGGACGCCGCCAGCCTCGACCGCACCTCCGAGGTCATCGACGAGATGCAGGCGCTGGCGCTGAACACACCGGGCGTGGCACACACCGTGGCCTTCCCGGGGCTCTCCGTGAACGGCTTCGTCAATGCCTCCAACTCCGGCATCGTGTTCGCGACCCTGGCGGACTTCGATGAGCGACAGTCGCCCGAGCTTTCCGGTCAGGCGATCGCCGCTCAGCTGAACCAGAAATTCGCGGGGATCGACGAGGCCTTCGTCGCCGTCTTCCCGCCGCCGCCGATTCTGGGCCTGGGCACTACGGGGGGCTTCAAGTTGCAGCTGCAGGACCGCGGCAACAAGGGCTTCGATGAGCTGTTCTCCGCCGTGCAGACCATCACCGCCAAGGGCAATGCTGACCCACGTCTGAGCAGTGTCTACTCCAGCTTCCGCATCCAGGTGCCGCAGTACGACATCGATCTGGATCGCGAGCAGGCGATGATCATGGGGGTGCCGGTGGAACGTGCCTTCGAAACCCTGCAGGTGTACATGGGCTCGCTGTACGTCAATGACTTCAACCGCTTCGGGCGTACCTATCAGGTGCGTGCCCAGGCTGAGCAGTCGGCGCGTCTCGACCCGGATGACATCCGCAACCTCAAGGTGCGCAGCGACAACGGCCGCATGATACCGCTGGGCAGCTTCGTCAAGGTGACACCGACCACCGGCCCGGACCGCGTGATGCACTACAACACCTTCGTCAGCGCCGATATCAACGGCTCACCGGCGCCGGGCGTCTCCAGTGATCAGGCCAAGGCCGCCATCGAGGAAGTGCTGGCCGACAACCTGCCACAGGGCATCGGCTACGAGTGGACGGAGGTGACCTACCAGCAGGTGCTGGCCGGCAACACCATGATCTACATCTTCCCGCTGGTGGTGCTGCTGGTATTCCTGGTGCTGGCCGCCCAGTACGAGAGCTGGTCGCTGCCGCTGGCGATCATCCTGATCGTGCCGATGACGCTGCTGTCGGCGCTGGCCGGCGTGTGGCTGACGGGGGGCGACAACAACATCTTCACGCGGATCGGCTTGATCGTGCTCGTGGCGCTGGCGTGCAAGAACGCCATCCTGCTGGTCGAGTTCGCTCGTGAGCAGCAGCATGAAGGTCAGAGTCGCCTGGACGCCGTGCTGACGGCCTGTCGCCTGCGCCTGCGCCCCATCCTGATGACATCGGTGGCCTTCACCGCCGGCGTGGTGCCACTGGTACTTGCCACCGGAGCCGGCAGCGAGATGCGTCAGGCGATGGGCGTGGCGGTGTTCTCCGGCATGATCGGCGTCACCGTGTTCGGCCTGCTGCTGACACCGCTGTTCTATGTCGGTATCCGCCGCCTGGTCGAGAAACGTGAATCGCATCAGGACACTGACACGCCGGGCAGCAATGGCGAGTCAGGCCGCCGCATTCATTGATACGACCACTGATACGGCCACTGAGCCATCCACTGATACGACCACTCTCCCGAGAGATCGAGAACAGGCAAACGCCACGGGGCGTCGCGGCTTCAGCAACCGTTGAAGCATTGACTCCCCGTTGGCAACACTGCCATTCCGTTCGTGGCATGTTTACTGCTCACGACTCTCGGCATAATGCCCATCAATATTTACCCACTCGGGAGCAGGTGCCATGTACGCCGATACCTTCAATGATCTGGCCCTCGAGGCCGAACTCGAAAACTTCGCGCACCGCTGGCTCTCCATGCTCAACCGCATGGCGCCTGCTATCGAACTGGCGGAACTGCTGGGCGAGGAGGCTTCCATCCAGCTGCTGGATGAAACCCTGACCGGCAGCGAGTACCTGGCCAATTGGGAGCAGCGTCGCAGCGAGCTGCTGGTCAATGGCCATGCACTCGGTTGGGTGCGTGCGCAGCGCAACAGCCTCGACAGCGCCACCCTGCGCATGGGCGGTGAGCACCGCGCCGCCATGCGCGATGGCAGCGTATTGCACACGCATTTCGACGCCGAGTGGGTGCTCGACCTGAGCTGGGGCGAGCCGCGCATCCAGAGCATCAAGCTGCTGGATATGCGCACGCTGTAACACAATACGCAGATAGCAAAAGGCCCCGTCACCTTTGAGTGACGGGGCCTTTTGCTATCTGAAGCAAGCCTGTTTCCAGCGCATGCGGTTCCTCGGCCTCAGTCATTCAGTTTCAGTTTCAGTTTCTGTCTCAGCCTCTGAGCCTCAGCATCGCTGGCGTGTCGATGTCGTGATGGATTCCGACATCACCGACTGCCACCTGACGCAGCGCCTCGCGATGTCGCGCGATCACCTCGCGCGCGCCCTCGCCGCCTTCAAGCGTCGCAAGCTCTGCCCACAGCGCCCGCCCGAACAGCACCGGATGCCCGAGGCCGCCCTCGCCTTCAAGCCTCGGTCGCACGATATGCACGCCATCGGCCTGAGCCTCGGCCCGAAGGACATGAAAGGTCTGCGCCGTGATCTGCGCCATGTCCGCCAGCCATACCGCCGCCACCTGCACATGTGCCAAACCAGCCTCATCACTGAGCTGACGGAAGGCATCGCCGAGACTGGCGCCGAGACCATTGCCCGCCTGCGGCGTACGCCAGATCCGCTCGGCATGCTCACGCGCGAACGCCTCTCCCAACAGTACGGCGGGATCATCGTCCTCACGCAGCAGCAGACGCCAGTCCACCTCACAGGACATGACCCGCGAAAGCGTCGCCATCAGCAGTGTCTGGCCATCCGCCAGACGCGCCCGACGCTTGTCACTGCCGAAGCGGCGACTCTGCCCCGCGGCCATGACCAGAATGATCGACTCATTCATGGGCGATCTCCCTGACTGCCCTCTGAGCGGCCTCACAGGCTCTCGCGAGCGCGGCCACGACGGATGCGCACGATATCGGCCATCACCGCCAGCGCGATCTCGGCCGGTGTCTTGCTGCCCAGATTCAGCCCGATCGGCATCACGATGCGCGCGATCTCCTCGGCGCTGAGTCCACCGCTGCGTGCCAGCCGCTCGGCGCGCGCCGTTGAGGTACGCAGCGAGCCCATCACGCCGATATAGAACGCGGGCTGGCGTACCGCCTCGATCATCGCCAGATCATCGATACGCGGGTCGTGGGTCAGCGCGACCACGGCGGTGGCGGCATGACAGCCGCCGGCGGCGATGAAGCGTGACGGCAGCTCACGGCGCAGGCTAACGCCCCCGAGCGGCGCCTTGCGGGCATCCCAGTCGGCCAGCACTTCCTCGCGCGGCTCGCAGATGATCACCTCGAAGCCGAGGCTGACGGCGAAGGCGGCGCAGGCTTCCGCCACCGGCGAGAGCCCCGCCAGCAGCAGACGCGCCACCGGCCCGACCCGCAGCTGATAGCCGCACGCCTCACCCGCGTGGCCCTTGAGTGGTTCGACCCGCTCCCCCAGCCCGCTGTCGTGCTGAAGCGCACGCGCGCCATCCCCCTCCAGCATCACCTGGCGCAGACGCGGCGTCTGGCCCTCGAGCGCCGCGCGCAACGCCTCGAGATGCGCGATGTCCGCATCACAGGCCGTGAAGCGCTCGACCAGTACGTCCAGAATGCCGCCACAGGGCAAGGCGATCCCCGCGCCCTGGTGGCCGCCCTCGCCATAGCGGATCACCTGGGCGGGCGCGGTGAACTCCCCGTCAGCCAGGCGCGCCAGAAAGTCTTCCTCGACACAGCCGCCGGACAGCGAACCACGATGCTGCCCATCGACACGCGCCACCAGCCAGGTACCCGGCTCACGCGGTGAGGAGCCGAAGGTGGCCAGCACCGTACATAGCCAGATCGGGCGCGCGGATGGCTCGCCATCTGCGGGTGCCAGCCAGTCGATCGCCTGATGGATCACTTCAAGATCAAGGTGTTGCATCAATAATCTCTCATATCAGAAGCCTGCGCCCGGCCTGAAGACACGAAACCCGCCACCCGGGCATGCCGGAGTGGCGGGTATCAGAGGCATTCACCGGGGAAGATCAGGCCTCGCTGAGCGCGGCCTTGAGCGCCGCCGGACGCATCGGCAGGTCACGCAGGCGCACGCCGACCGCATGCTGAATGGCGTTGGCGATTGCCGGTGCGACCACCGTGGTGCCCGGCTCGCCGAGACCGACCGGCATCTCGGTGCTGTCGACGAATTCGAGATCCATCTGCGGCACCTGATGCATGCGCAGCGGCTGGTAGGCGCCCAGATTCTGCGCCACCGGGCCGCCCTCGCGGTATTCGGTGCCTTCGTGCATCGCCATCGAGACGCCCCACAGGAGCGAGCCTTCCAGCTGCGCCATGGCACCATCCGGATGCGCCAGCGTTCCGGCATCGACCACGCTGGTCAGCTTCTCGAGCTTGACCTCGCCGGTGGCGCGATCGACCTTGACCCGTGCCACACAGGCCACCCAGGTCGGCATGCTGCGTTCCTGACCGAAGCTCAGTGCCACACCCATGCCGGTGTCTGCCGGCAGGCTGTCGCGCTCGCTCCAGCCGGACTTCTCCATCACGCGCTTGAGCACGTTGCGCAGACGCTCGGCACCGCCGGTGCTGACCGGCGCCTTGCCGGCGTTGCGGCCTTCGGCGTCCAGCAGCGCGAGACGGAATTCGGCCGGGTCCTGCTCGGCCGCCAGTGCCAGCTCATCGATATGCTGTTCGACCGCCCACAGCGTCCAGCCCGGTGCGACGGAGCGCAGGTAGCCGGGCACGAAGGCCTCGTGGGCGACCTTGTTCTGCTGCGCCCAGACACGCTGGGTGCCGACGTTGTACCAGTGGTCCGCGCCGCTGATGGAGAAGGAGTCCAGCTTGCCGCCACCTTCAATGGCTTCCGCCATGAAGGCCGGCATCAGGGCCGCCGTCGGCCAGCCGGCGGCGGCGGCGTGCTCGGAGGCCACGACACGCCCCTCGGCATCGAGACCGGAACGCAGGCGCTGCACCGAGGGCGAGCGCACGCAATCGAAGCGGCTGTCATCCGGGCGCGTGAAGATCATCTTCACCGGACGCCCCACGGCCTTGGAGGCCAGCGCTGCCGGCACGGCGTAGTCACCGTGCAGACGACGGCCGAAACCACCGCCCAGATACAGCTGGTGATGGGTGACCTTGCCTTCCTCGAGCTCCAGCGCCTTGGTGACCAGCGAGGTCAGCAGGGACTGCTGCTGGTTGCCACAGTGGATGTGCCAGTGGCCATCCTCTTCGTAGGCCAGCGCATTGGCCGGCTCCAGCGTGAAGTGCAGCACGCTTGAGGTGGTGAAGGTGGATTCCACCGTGGTGGCGGCATTCTCGAGCAGCGGTGCAGGGTCGCCCTGATCCACCAGCAGCGAGCCATTGTCGCGGCTCGGCGAGCTGACCAGACGCTGGCCCTCGGCCTGGATCGCCGTCTCGTCGACCTGATAGCTGTCGCCCTTGCTCCACTCGACCTTGAGCAGATCGGTGGCGCGCATGGCTGCCGAGAAGTTGTCGGCGATGACCGCAAGCCAGCCCTGGCAGATGCCGGACGGGTCCTTGAGTTCGATGGTCTGGCGATAACCGATGACCTTGCGGGCCTCGCTGTCATCGACGGCGGTGACCTTGCAGCCGAAGCGGCTCGGCGGCATTACCGGACGCGCATGCAATGTCTTGCCGACACGCGCCTCGATATCTGCCGGCAGGGTGTAGTCGATGCCGTAGACGGCCTGACCGTTGGTCTTGGGCGGCACGTCCAGCGCGTTGCCCCTGGTGCCCAGCACGCGACGCTCGGAGGCCGGCTTGAGCTCGATGGCCGCAAGCTCCTCCTCGGAGAAGCTGCGCTCCAGCCCCGCCGCGACGATCTCGCCATAGCTCAGCGACTGATCGCCACTGATGACGCGACCCTTGCGCGCCTTGCAGCTCTCGACCGCCACGCCCATCTGCTGAGCGCCCGCCTCGATCAGTGCGATACGTCCCGCCGCGCCGGCCTGTGACAGCGGCTGGTAGCTCTGGTGAACCGACCAGCTGCCGCCGGTGATCATGTAGCCCCACTTGGGGGCGCTGTCGACGTAATCGACCTTGACGCTGTCCCAGTCGGCTTCCAGCTCCTCGGCCACCAGACGCGCGAGGCTGGTGGCGACGTGCTGGCCCATCTCGGACTTGGTGATATGCACGGTGACGGTGCCATCAGTGGCGATGGCGTACCACATGGTCGGCTCGAAGGCCCCGGCGGACAGCGTCTCGCTGGCCGAACCCTTGCCGTCTGCCCCGGCGGCCAGCGCCGCGCCGGACACGCCGAAGGCCAGCATGGTGGAACCCGCCACACTGCCGATCAGGAAGCCACGCCGCGTGATACCGCCGCGGCTCGAGGAAGTCTTGTGCGCGGCAGCAAGCTCGCGCTGATGCGCGGCCAGCTTGTCATCAAACCTTGCCATGAGACGTCTCCTCGACAGCAGAATGGGATACGGTGCCTGCCGTGGCACGCGGATCGAAGGTGCCGACGCCGGCAGTCGCGGCCGTGGCGTCGGTCTGCTGACCGCTCACCTGGCTGGTGGCACGCTCATTGGCGATGGTGGCGGCACGCTTCACTGCGCGATGGATGCGCACGTAGGCCATGCAGCGACACAGGTTGCCGGCCATGGCGGCGGTGACCTGCTCATCGGTGGGGTCGGGCGTGTTCTTGAGAAAGTCGGCGGCCTGCATGATCTGGCCGGACTGGCAGTAACCGCACTGCGGCACCTGCTCCTCGACCCAGGCCTGCTGCAGCGGGTGGTCATCGTTCTCGGCCAGCCCCTCGATGGTGACGATGTCACCACCTTCGGCGGCCAGAACCGGCAGGACACAGGTACGCGCCGCTGTGCCGTTCAGGTGCACGGTACAGGCGCCGCACTGGGCGATGCCGCAACCGAACTTGGTGCCGGTCAGACCCAGGTGCTCACGCAGCACCCATAACAGCGGGGTTTGCGGATCGACCTCGAGACTGACGGCCTTGCCGTTCAGAGTGAAGTTGGCCAAGGGCTTCTCCTCAGGAGCATGAAGCAGGGACAGGATTGAGATACAGAGCTGGGATACAGAGCGGCGCGACGGCATGACTCGACATGGCGTCAGTAGACTGACGCTGCGTGTGTCCGGTGTCAGGGGGCGAACGGCACGTTGCATGTCGGGCAGGCTGCGCGATTGGCATACCCCGAATGGCGAAATTCTACAGGTCACGACTCAGCACCATGGTGCCAAACGGGAAACAGTGTAGTGTCGCGAGACCGGGGCATGACACCAGGCCGGGATATGGCACCCGCCATGGTAAACAGCGCATGTGACATGCATGACAGTATAGCGTTTCGCGGGGTGCGATCGGCAGTGGATTCCACGCAAGCCGGGCACGATTCGTCACCGATGCCTGCCGGCGCCTGATAGATGACAGTCCCTGCCGACGCCTGATGGCTGCTGCCCGTTGCTGACGGGGCGTGAAAAAAGCGCCCTGCGCTCGTCAGGCCTCAACGCCAGTGGCGAATGAAGGCCAGCATGCATTGCGTCATCACGGCGCTGTCTGGCGTGACACTCAGGGAGGCTTCGCCCTCGCGCACGCGATGTTCGCCAATCTGTTCGCGACGCAGCCTCATCAGGTCACGTGAGTAGGCGGAACTGAACTCGGGATGCCCCTGCACGCCGAGGCAGCTGCCCACCTCGATCAGATAGAAGGCACAGAAGGCGCTGTCCGCCAGCACCCGGGCATCGGCAGGCAGGACACTGACCTGATCCTGATGGCTGACGATGAGATCCAGCCCTGCTTGCGGCGGTTGCATCCAGGGGCGTTGCGCGCAGACACGATTGAACGACAGGCCGACACCCCAGCCGCGCGCATGTTTCTCCACCTCGCCCCCCAAGGCCCTGGCGATCACCTGATGGCCGAAGCAGACACCGACCAGCGGCAGCTTTGCCGCATGCACGCGCCGGACGAACTCACACAGTGTCGTGATCCAGGCGAGCCCATCATTGACGCCATGTTTTGACCCCGTGATCAGCCAGCCATCGCAGGCATCCAGCTGCTCGGGAAACTCGCCATCCAGGCAGCGCCAGACGCTGAGCCGAATATCCGGGTCGCTGCTAGTGAGCAGAGCCTGGAACATGGCGGGATAGTTGCCATGCCGCTCGATGAGGGCCGGATTGACGTCATCGCATTGCAGCAGACCGATATGCATCACTACTTCCTGAGATGGCGGGGTCGGCGACGTCCGCGGCACGACCATACGTGACAAGCAACGACTGCGCTGTCGCTTCTGCTACCGTCGTTGACGTATTCGGGATGCGCCCATCCATGAGAATAAAGTGGAATATAGAGACCAAGGTCTCAAGGTGATCTTCCGCCCACAGGCAGTGGAGTCCGCAGCACAATGATAACGACAGGGGTGGGCCAGACATGCAACTGAACTGGAAGGCAGCGATCGCGTTGGCAGCGCTGATTCTCGCCATCAATACCGGCGCGCGGCAGGCCATGGGCTTCATGCTGCCACCGATGGCCAGCGAAGTCACCTGGGGCATGGGGAGTCTGTCATTCGCGCTTGCCATCCAGAATCTGGTCTTCGGACTGGCCGCGCCCATCGCCAGCAAGCTGTCGGACCGCTTCGGCACGCTCAGCGTCTTCCTCGTCGGTAGCCTGTGCTACGCGGTCGGCATGGGCGTCACCGCCCTCTGGCCGACCCCGACGGTGTGGATGCTGGGCGCCGGCGTGCTGGCCGGCATCGGGGCGACCACCTTCCCGCTGGTGCTGGCTGCCGTCACGCGCGTGGTCCCCCTCCAGCATCGTGGCATCGGGCTGGGCATCGCCTCGGCCGGCGGCTCCTTCGGGCAACTGATCTACTCGGTCGCGACCCCGATGCTGGTGCTGATCGACTGGAAGATCGCCATGCTGGCTCTCGGCGCCAGCTGTCTGCTGCTGATTCCCATGGCCCTGCCGTTGCTGCGTCGCCCGCCGGCCGGCAGTGAGGCACCAGCGGAGGAGGATATCCCGAGCCAGGGCCCGCTGCTGCAGGACCGGCGCTTTCTGGCGCTCGCCGGCGGCTTCTTCGTCTGCGGCGTGCATGTCGCCTTCATCGCCACCCACCTGCCCAATTTCGTGGTCGCCTGCGGCCTGCCCCTGAACGTGGCCGGCAACACGCTGGCGATCATCGGCGCGCTCAATATCGCCGGCACCATCCTGTTCGGTGCCTGGGGCGGCCGCCGTCACCCGCCGCAGCTGTTGATGCTGATCTATCTGTGCCGCGCCGCGCTGGTGATGGCCATGGTCGTCATCCCGCCCAGCAGCATGCTGCTCTACGCCTTCGGCGCGATCATGGGCATTCTGTAGCTGTCGACGGTGCCGCTGACCAGTCAGGCCGTGGCGCTCTACTTCGGCCAGAAGCGTCAGGCCTTCGTGTTCGGCATGGTGCTGGCCGCTCATCAGGTCGGTGCCTTCCTGGGGGCCTGGGGCGGTGGTGTGGTCTATCAGCTGACCGGCAGCTACGACCTGCTATGGATCTCCAGCGGCATCTTCGGTCTGCTGGCCGCCATCGTGCACTGGCCGGTGCGCCGCGAGCCCACGCGCGTGATCCAGCCACAGCTGGCCTGAATCGCGCCACGGCATCCGCCGCTCACATCTCAGACCTCTGATCACATATCCACAACGACACAGCCCCCACCGGCGAGACCGATGGGGGCTGTGTCGTTCAGGACTTCAGCGAGGGCGATCAGCGCTGGAAGGCGTAGACATTGCCGACCTTCAGCAGCCGCGTCAGCTCATCCAGTGCCGCCAAGGTTTCCTCGGCCAGCTGCGGATCGGCAAGGTCTGCCGGTATCAGGCTGTCACGGTAGTGACGCTTGACCCAGTCACCCAGCTCGGCGTGCAGCGTATCGGTCATCATCACGCGCCCGGACAGCGCGGCGCGCTCGGCTTCGCTGAGCACCACGCGCAGACGCAGGCAAGCCGGGCCACCGCCATTGCGCATGCTCTGCTTCACGTCCTTGACCAGTACTTCGCCGATCGGGTTCGGGCCGGCCAGAATCGCGTTCTGCAGTGCGTTCCATACCGCCTCGTTCTCCTGGCACTCACCCGGCACCACCAGCGTCATGCTGCCATCGTCGTTGGAGAGCAGCTGAGAATTGAACAGATAGGAGGAGACGGCATCCTCGAGGCTGACGGCTTCCAACGGCACGCGGATCGGGATCAGCGGCGTGGACAGCTTGGCGCGAATCTCGTCAAGCACCGCCTCTTCATCGCGGAAGGCCAGCTCGTGATAGAACAGCACCGGGCCATTGCCCACCGCGATGACGTCGTTGTGGAAAACGCCGGCATCGATGGCGTCCGGGTGCTGCTGGGCGAATACCACCTGCTCTTCGCTCAGGCCATGCTGACGCGCGACGGCCTGACTGGCTTCCAGCGTCTGGCGCGCCGGATAGCGACGCGGTTCGACGCCATCACCGCCGAAGGCCTGGCGGCCATAGACATAGAGATGCACGCCCGGCCCGCCGTGGCCATCGCACAGCCGCGTATGGTTGGCGGCGCCCTCATCGGAGAAGGCCGGCGTCGCGGGCAGCGCGGGGTGATGCGCGAAGTGGCCCTCGTCGGCGAAGATGGCGCCCAGGATGCGCCCGGTGGTCGCGGGCTCCAGGTAGCGGTGGAAGCTGGATTGCAGGTTGGCCGGCGTGAAGTGCACGCGGCCATCTCCGCTGTCGCGCGACGGCGTGACGGTGGCGGCGTTCGCCGTCCACATGCTGGAGGCGGAACACACCGCGCGCAGAAGCTGCGGGGCCTGCTCGCTGGCCGCCTTCAACACCTGGGCGTTGCTGCCGGTGAAGCCGAGGTCGCGCAGTGCGCCAAGGTCCGGGCGCTGCTGCGGCAGCAGAATCCCCTGTGCATAACCCAGATCCGCCAGCGACTTCATCTTGTCGAGGCCCTGCAGCGCGGCTTCGCGCGGGTTGGAGGCCAGCCCGCCGTGGCGCATCGAGGCCACGTTGCCATGCGCCAGACCGGCGTAGTTGTGGGTCGGGCCGACCAGGCCATCGAAATTGATCTCTTGATACAGGGTGTCGGACATGAAGGTCTCCTGCCACGACGCCTTGCCAGCTCAGCAAACAGGCACGGCGGGCGTCGTGGTCAACAATGGGTAAGCGGCAGCGGTGCCCGAACGGACGGCCTTACAGACGGATACCGGCCGGCAGGTTCGCGGGCAGCGCCAGCTCCTCAGCTTCCATCGAGGCGACCGGATAGCTGACATAGTCGGCGGCGTAATAGGCGCTGGGGCGATGGTTGCCGCTGTCGCCGATGCCACCGAAGGGCGCATCGCCGGAGGCGCCGGTGGTCTGGCGGTTCCAGTTGACGATGCCTGCGCGAATGCGCAGCAGGAAGTCGTCCCAGTCAGCGCGATCGCCCCCGATCAGCCCGGCCGAGAGGCCGTAGCGGGTGTCATTGGCCAGCGTGATGGCGTCGTCCCAATCGGCATAGCGGTGGATCTTGAGCAGCGGACCGAAGAATTCCTCGTCCTCGAGCGCAAGGCCGGTGACATCGATCAGCGCCGGGCTGAGCAGACTGGTGCCCTCTTCCACCTGCTGCATGCGCACGATGACGTTGCCGCCCAGCGCTTCGAGATCGTCCTGCGCCTTGAGCAGCCCCTCGGCCGCGGCGAGGCTTGCCAGGCCGCCATAGAAGGGGGCGTCCTGCGCGAACTGCCCCGCCACCCGCAGCTCGCGCAGTGCCGTGGCCAGTGTCTCGATCAGACGATCACCGACCTCGCCCTGCGGCACGATCAGGCGTCGCGCACAGGTACAGCGCTGACCGCCCGAGGCGAAGGCCGACTGGATGATCGCCAGCACCGCGGCGGCTTCATCCTGCACATCGCGCACCACCAGCGGGTTGTTGCCACCCAGCTCCAGCGCCAGCAGCTTGCCGACCTGACCGGCGAACTGACGGTGCAGCAGCTTGCCGACCTTGGCACTGCCGGTGAACAGCAGCCCATCGATGCCCTCGGACTGGGACAGAGCCTGGCCGACTTCCGCCGCGCCCTGCACCAGATTGATCACGCCGGCCGGCAGGCCCGCGGCCTCCCAGCACTGCAGGGTGAGATCGGCGGTAGCCGGGGTCAGCTCGGAGGGCTTGAACACACAGGCATTGCCCGCCAGCAGCGCCGGCACCATGTGGCCGTTGGGCAGATGACCCGGGAAGTTGTAGGGGCCGAAGACGGCCATCACGCCGTGCGGACGGTGGCGCAGGACTGCCTGGGTGCCCGCGACATCCTTGGCGCGCTCGCCGGTACGCTCGTGATAGGCCTTCACCGAGATCGCGATCTTGCCGATCATCGCGCCGACCTCGGTGCGCGCTTCCCACAGCGGCTTGCCGGTTTCGCTGGCGATGCTGATCGCCAGCGCTTCGCGATGCTGCTCCAGCTGATCGCGGAAGCGCTCCACCACCGCCAGACGCGCCTCGAAGCCCAGGCGCGCCCAGGCCGGGAATGCCTGACGCGCTGCCGCGACGGCCTGCTCGACCTGCTCGGCAGTGGCAGCGGCGCCCTGCCACAGAGGTGCGTGGGAGACGGGGTCGGTCTTGGTGAAGGATGCGGCCTCACCCGCTTGCCACGCGCCGTCGATGAAGAGCTGTTGACGCACGTTGAGTGTGACGGGAGTTGAATTCGTAGTGGTCATGGCATGCCTCATCGAAAGGGCGCGCCGCGCGAGCGACGCTGAACAAGAAGTAACGGGGCAGTTGGCGATCTGCCCCGCTGATGGCAAAAGGACGCAAGGCGGTGTGCGCCTGCGAGATGGCGCGAAGAAGCGGATGCCCGTGGCGGACGCTTCAGCCGGCCAGCACGCGCAGCGTGTCACCGCCGGTGACGCCGAGGCGTTCGGCCTCATCACGGTGCAGACGCACATGGCAGGCGCCGGAGTCGTCCCGGGTGACGTCGTGGCTGATCCAGCTGGCACGGAAGTCGGCCATGCCGGTGGTGGCGGCCATGACGGCGGGACGCTCGCAGGCCGGGGCATCGGACGCGATGACCTCGACACTCGCCAGTTGGCTGTCACGCACGGCACGCACATCATCGATATAGGCCTCGACCGTCGGGCCGCCATCGAAGATGTCGACGTAGCCTTCCCAGCGCAGCCCTTCCTTCTTGAGCATCGCCACCGCCGGTCGGGTGTGCTCATGCACCTGCCCGATGGCAGCCCGCGCGGGCTCGGAGAGAAACGGCGTATAGATCGGGAACTTGGGCATCAGCTCGCCGATGAAGCTCTTCTGGCCCATGCCGGTGAGGTGGTCGGCCTCATTGAAGTCCATCGGGAAGAAGTGGCTGCCCAGACACTCCCAGAACGGGCTGCGCCCTTCGGGCGTGAAGACACCGCGCATCTCGGCCAGCACCTTGTCGGGGAAGGCCACGCGGAACTGGGCCATGAACAGCCAGCGCACCTTGGAGAGCAGCGCGCCGTTGCGGTCCTTGCGCCAGCCCTCACGCAGGAACAGCGAGCAGACCTCGGCATCGCCGGTGTGATCGGAGCACAGCGTCAGCGTATCCAGGGTGCGATGCAGATCGAGCTGCACCGAGGAGTGCGCCAGCGAACCGAGACGGTAGTGATAGAACGGCGCATCGGTGCCCACGCAGGCCTCGATGGCACAGCAGCCCGCGATGCTGCCATCGCGATCATCCTCGAGCACGAAGAAGTACAGGCGATCATCGCTGGGTTCGCGGCCCTCGAAGGCGGCCAGGGTGCGCTCTATCTTGGCGCTGAGAAACTCATGATTGTCCGGCAGCGAGGTGAAGCCGACACCGGTTTCCCGCGCCAGTACCTTGAGGCCTTCGATATCATGTCGAGCGATAGGACGAATGCGCATTACAACTCTCCCTCATCCATCGTCGGCAATGGCATCGGCACGGCAAGCACCGCACGCCCCTCTTCCACACCCAGCACCTCGGCCTGCTGCGGCGTCAGCATCAGCTGGCCGGTCGGCGTCAGGGCATAGCGCGCCAGCACGCAGCGGAAATCGCCGAGACGCTGGTTGGCCACCATCGCCGGCACCGCATCCGGCAGGCTTTCCTGCGGACGGATACGCACCGGATGCCAACCGCACTGCTTGAAGGTGTGCAGTCGCTCGCACTCCGCCAGCAGCAATGGGCCGGCATCGAAGATGTCGACATGACGCGAGCGCGAGAAGCCCTCGGCGAGCATCTCCTGCATGGCGTACTCATGACGCGGATTCTCACGCCCGATGGCGGCGCGCGCCTGGGGCGTGAGCAGCGGCAGATAGAGCGGGAACGGCGGCATGACCTCGGCGATGAAGCTCTTGGAGCGCACCCCCGCCATCTGATTGATTTCATTGAAATCACGATCAAAGAAGTGCTGGCCGACGCTGTCCCAGAACGGACTGACCTGGCGCTCGTCGCGTGTTTCCAGATAGCCCGGGAAGGCCACCGCCAGTTCGGTGGCGAAGCGTTCCGGGTACTGGGCGATGAACATCAGGCGTGCGCGGCGCAGCAGGCTGTCCGCATCCGTCTCGCGGTAGCGAGCATCCAGCGACAGCGCGCACAGCAGTGTGGCATCCGACACCTCATGCGACAGCGACAGCGTCTGCACTTCGTGGCGCACATTGAGCTGCTGCGAGGCGTGGATCAGCGTTTCCTGACGATAGGTGTAGTAGGCCTCCCGCGCGCCAGCCTCGGCGCGCAGCGAGGCGGTACCGACCACTTCGCCAGTGTCGAGATCTTCCAGCACGAAGCAGTAGATCTCGTCGCCGGGGAAATCGATCTCGGCTCGCAGGCTGCGCTGGGAGCGCAGAATGCGCTCCTCGAGGCGGTCACGATGTGCCGGTAGATTGGTCAGGCGAGGCGTGGCCGTGGCCGCGAGCCGCTCGAGGGCGAGCAGATCGCGGCTTTCGGCAGGCCGCACCACCAGCATCGGGGCACTGCTCATGGCGCTGCTCATGCAGATGCAGAGGCGGCGACGAAGTTCGCCACGGCGCGGTCGAGCTTGTCGAGACCGCTCTGGATCTCTTCTTCGCTGATCACCAGCGACGGCGCCAGACGCAGCACGTCAGGGCCGGCGATCAGCACCATCAGGCCTTCTTCCATCGCCAGGTTGAGAATGTCCTTGGCGCGCCCTGCGTAGTCCGGCGCCATCTGGGCGCCGATCAACAGCCCCATGCCACGCACTTCCTTGAAGACACCGTGACGCTTGGCGATGCCTTCCAGGCCGTTGCGCAGCAGCTGGTGGCGGTGCGCGACACCGTCGAGGGTTTCCGGGGTGTCGATGGTCTCGAGCGCCGCCAGACCCACGGCACACGCCAGCGGGTTGCCGCCGTAGGTGGAACCGTGAGTGCCGATGGCCATGGCCGGTGCGATGCGATCGGTGGTCAGCATGGCGCCCAGCGGGAAGCCGCCGCCGATGCCCTTGGCGGTGGTCAGGATGTCCGGCACCACACCGAAGTGCTGGTAGGCGTACAGGTGGCCGGT
This sequence comes from Cobetia sp. MC34, assembly GCF_018340035.1. Classification (NCBI taxonomy): domain Bacteria; kingdom Pseudomonadati; phylum Pseudomonadota; class Gammaproteobacteria; order Oceanospirillales; family Halomonadaceae; genus Cobetia; species Cobetia sp. MC34. The sequence continues at coordinate 17,422 of NZ_JADPPY010000033.1, read as the reverse complement.
ACGCCCGGCACCGCTCTGGACTTCATCGAAGATCAGCAGCGCATCGTGCTGGTCGCACAGCTCACGCAGTCCTTCGAGGAATGCCTGCTCGCCCGGAATGATGCCGCCCTCACCCTGCAGCGGCTCGACGATGATCGCGCAGGTGTCATCGCCCATCAGCTCGCGCACGGAGTCGAGATTGTTGAATTCGGCGTGCTGGATACCGCCCGGAATCGGCCCGAAGCCCTGGGAGTACTTTGGCTGGCCGCCGACGCTGACGGTGAAGAAGGTGCGGCCATGGAAGGACTGACGGAAGGAGATGATCTTGTCCTTCTTCTCGCCATGGGTGTCGTGGGCGAAACGACGCGCCAGCTTGAGGGCGGCCTCGTTGGCTTCACCACCGGAGGAGCAGAAGTAGACCTTGTCGGCGAAGGTGCGCTCGGTCAGCGCCTTGGCCAGCGCCAGTGCCGGCTCGTTGGTATAGACGTTGGACAGGTGCCAGACCTTGTCCGCCTGGTCCTTGAGCGCCTTGACCAGCGCCGGGTGGCAGTGACCCAGCGAGGTGACGGCAATGCCACCGGCGAAGTCGATGTACTCGCGACCTTCCTGATCCCACAGACGGCTACCCTCACCGCGTACCGGAATGGCAGCCTGGGGTGCGTAGTTGGGCACCATGGCATGGTCGAAATCGGCACGGGTCAGCTGGGTCATCGTCTCTTCCTCATCGCGGGGTCTTGGCATGGCCGGCCGATGATCGGCAAGCCACGGGTCATGACACTCGAGTATAGGGAGGCGAGATGACAAAGACTTTCAGCGAAAGGACGACGACTTATGTCAGGAGGCGACTTTTGTCATCCAGGGAAGGTGTCAGGCCTGCAGCATGAGACGTTCGTCGCGGGGGCTGCGCCCGAAATGGTTGCGAAACGCCGTGGAGAAGTGAGCGGCGCTGGAAAAGCCGGTGGCCAGCGCGATCTCACCGATCGGCTGATCGCTCTCGCGCAGCAGCTGACGCGAGCGCGCCAGGCGGAGATCCAGATAGTAGCGGCTGGGCACCGCCTGCAGATGCTTCTTGAACAGCCGCTCCAGCTGACGCCGCGAGATGCCGAGGTGCTCGCCGATCTCGTGGGTAGAGAGCGGCTCCTCGATATTGGCCTCCATCAGCGTCACGGCCTCCACCAGCGGCTGGGGCGCATGGGCGAAACGGTTCTTGAGCGGCACGTGCTGCGGCTCGTCCGCCAGCCGGATACGCTCGCAGACGAAGTGCTCGGAGACCTTCTCGGCCAGCGCGCGGCCATGCTGCTGGGCGATCAGCGTCATCATCATGTCCATCGCCGCGGTGCCACCGCCGCAGGTGACACGGTCACGGTCCAGCTCATAGAGCTGATGGGAGACGTTGACTTGCGGGAAGTCGCGGCGGAAGGATTCGGCGCGCTGCCAGTGAATCGTCGCACGATAGCCATCGAGCAACCCGGCGCGAGCCAGCTCACGAGTGCCGGTGGAGATGCCGCCCAGCATCACGCCACGCTCGGCCAGACGCTTGAGCCAGGCCAGCAGCGCGGGATTCGAGGCCACCTCCTGCAGGCTCGCCTCGCCCGCCGGCTGAGCACCGCACACGAACAGGGCGTCCAGATGGCGCGAATCACTGGCGACCAGACTGTCCGGCGAGAGACTCAAGCCCGCCGCGGACGCCACGCCACGCCCGTCAAGCGCGAAAGTGACGGCCCGATAGAGTGTCTGCCCCGCGAGCTGATTGGCCACCTGCAGCGGCTCCAGCGCACAGGCCTGGGACAACAACGAGAAGCCGGGCAGCAGCACGAAGCCTATCTGGCGTTGCTGGGCCTGGGGGGAAACCAGTGAATCCACGGGCATGAGTGTGAGTCGAGGTCCGTCGCGTGAGGGTGGCGCCATATTGTGCCATGCCTCTGGCACTTGTGCCTGGCCCGGACTGGAATGACGCTCGAGATGAGGCCACCACACACGACGACGCCACCCCGAAGGATGGCGTCGTCAGTGCTCAACATGCAGTGCTCAGCGGGCAGCGCTCAGGTCTCAGCGCTCAGCGAGCTGCCAAGACCTCTGCGCTTATGCCGAGGCGCGCTTATATTGAGGCGCTCTTACATCTGAACGACATCGAACTCGACATCGGTGGCGACATCGGCATCGTAGTCGACGTCGTCACGGGTGAAGCCGAACAGCTTCAAGAATTCCTGCTTGTAGCTGGCGTAGTCGGTGATGTCGAACAGGTTGTCGCTGGTGACCTGCGGCCACAGTTCCTGACAGGCCTGCTGGACGTCGTCCTTCAGCTCCCAGTCGTCGAGACGCAGACGACCGGACTCGTCGGTGGCGATCTCGCCTTCGCCGTAGAAGCGCTCGGCGTAGAAGCGGTTGAGCTGCTCGATGGTGCCTTCGTGCAGGCCCTTCTCCTTCATGATCTTGTAGACCATGGAGATGTAGAGCGGCATGACCGGGATCGCGGCACTGGCCTGGGTGACCACGGACTTGAGCACGGCCACGTGGGCACGACCGCCCTTGGCGGACAGCTTCTCGTGGATGCTGCCGGCGGCGCGGTCCAGATCTTCCTTGGCGCGACCCAGCGCACCGTGCCAGTAGATCGGCCAGGTGATCTCGGTACCGATGTAGCTGAAGGCGACGGAGCGGGCGCCCTCAGCCAGCACGCCGGCGTCGTCCAGCGCCTGCATCCACAGCTCCCAATCCTGACCCCCCATCACGGTGACGGTATCTTCGATTTCCTGCTCGGTGGCCGGCTCGACCTCCGCTTCGATGATGGTGTCCTTGTTGGTGTCGATGGCAGTCGCGCGGTAGGTCTCGCCGATCGGCTTGAGCACGGAGCGCTTCACTTCACCGCTGTCCGGCAGCTTGCGCACCGGAGAGGCCAGCGAGTAGACGACGAGGTCGACTTCGCCCATATTGGCCTTGATCAGCTCGATGGCCTTGGCGCGTGTCTCGTGGGAGAAGGCATCGCCGTTGATGGCCTGGCTGTAGAGGCCTTCCTGCTTGGCGAACTTGTCGAAGGCGGCAGAGTTGTACCAGCCTGCGGTGCCGGCCTTCTTCTCGGTGCCCGGCTTCTCGAAGAACACGCCCAGGGTATCGGCGCCATAACCGAAGGCTGCCGTGATGCGTGCCGCGAGGCCATAGCCACTGGAAGAACCGATCACCAGCACCTTCTTCGGACCACCGTCACGCTTGTCACCGACTGTCTTGCGGGTGATGGCGATCTGCTCGGCGACATTCTGCTCGCAGCCCTTGGGATGTGTGGTGGTGCAGATGAAGCCACGAACCTTGGGTTTGATGATCACGTAAAGAACCTCGTTTGCTGTTGGCCCGGCGTGTACCCGCCGATGCGATACTCGCTTCACCCTGACAGCAGGCAATGGCCGTCCTTGGGTGGTGAAGCGTATCGTGAAATAGGGCGTTCGAATCCCGTAAAGCAGGCTCAGTGCCAGCTCATGGGCGCTATTCTAGCGGCTGTCGGCGACGCTGTCCGCCCTGCCGTCATGATCCGCCATCTACCTGCATATCACTGGAGCCAGCCGCGGCGGCTGCCGTATCATGTAGGCCTTTTCACGTACTGCCATTCCACTGCCGTCCTGCATTCGCCGCTGATTGCCAGCCGCACTGTCCGACAGGCTCTTGCCCAGGATGTTTTCATGAACGATCAGAACGCTCACCTCGCCCCCGATGTGGCCGCCCTGCTCGAGCGCCGACAGGACATCTGGCTGGCGCTGTCTCCACTGTGGCTGGAGCGCGACCCACGTGAAGCCGAGTATCAGCACATGGCAGAAGTCGTCGAAGCCCAGGGGCTGAGCTTCCAGGAACTGGAAAAGCTCTATCGGCTGGAGATGGCCCCGGTACTGGTGCGAGAACAGGTCAGCATGACGCCCAACTTCAAGGGCTTCGATGACAGCCAGCTGCTGTCACGCCTGCTGCAGCATACGCATCGTCTGACACGTGGCCGGCGCATGTTCTGGCTGCTGTTTTCGGGGCTGGCCACGATGCCGAGTCGCCATCGCTACGGAAATCTGCTCGAGATCCTGCACCTGCGCGGCAATACGCCCCGCTAGCGCCCCGCCCGCAACCTGCATGGGGAAGCCTGACGAGGGCTCTGGCCTGCAACGCCCGAATGGCAAGACACCCCGCGACCGGAAGGCCACGGGGTGTCTTGTCGTGCTGTAGTGCTTGGTAGTGCTTGGTAGTGCTTGGTAGTGCTTGGTAGTGCTTGGTAGTGCTTGGTAGTGCTTGGTAGTGCTTGGTAGTGCTTGGTAGTGCTTAGAGCAGGGCTCAACCACCATTCCTCGAGGGGGCTTTCGCCGCCAGGCTCATGGCCGTTTGTGACGCGGCACTCTCAGCACCCCTTGTGCGCGGCGCTTCTGCCAATCAGACAGACTTGAAAGGCCTCGGCTGTCGCTGATGCGCTTGCCCCCTTCCAGACGTTTGCTCATCCACAGCGCACTGCCATTGAAACTGTAGATAGGCAGCAGGTCCGTGCGCTCACTGGCCGGCAGGATGGAACTGTTCAGGTTGTCCAGTACATCAGGATTGCGCGTATTGGCGCCCTGATAGGTCACGACCATATGGAACTGGTTGAGGCTGAGCGCCTTGACGTAGTGCAGACGCAGGCGGTCTTCCGGTACGCCAAGCTCGCGCAGGGTCAGGTACTTGGCCATGGCGAAGTCATCGCAATCACCGGCCCCTGCCCCCAGAAACTCCTGCGGCGTCGCCCAGTAATCGGTCGCTCCCCAGACGCTGAGGTCATCGGTGAAGTTGAGACGATTGAAGAAATCGTTCACTTCGCTCAACTGACGCCTGATCGGCGCGCCCTCCAGACGCTGCAACAGTTGCTGCCATTGCTGCACACGATTCCAGCCACCGGTCCCGTAGATCTGGATGAACTGGCGGGAATCCACCGCCTGTGCCAGACCCGCACCGAGCGACAACGCCAGCAGCACCCCGACCGCAAGACCCTCCCACCAGCGGCGATGATTCATGTCGAGGCACCCTGAATGTCACTTAGCGAGGCATATCTTCTGCTGGATTGGCGAGCCTTGCCATGACATCGACTGCCGGTGACACGAAGCCCTGATAGCCATCTGCGCCCAACGACATCGCCCGCTCCTGATCCGCCTCGGACTCGACGCGGGTCACGATGACCTGCGACTCGACCTGATGCGCGGTCATGCACAGACTCTGCAACAGCTCGGTATCGACATCTTCGCGCTTGAAGAACGCCTGGTCGATCTTGACGTAATCAGGCCGCAGCGCCGACAGATAGCTGAGCTCCTTCAGCTCTCGGGCGAAGCGGTCGATGCCACCCCGCGCCCCCAGTCGGCGAGCATGTCGGAACAGCATCTTGATACGCTCCTGATGCCTGAGGGCGATGCTTTCGGACACCTCGATATCCAGACGCTTGCACAGGCGCGGATGCGCCGCCAACCAGTTGAGCAAACCAATATAACTGGCTTCATCGTCGAAGGTTTCTTCGGTCAGGTTGAGCGCCAGCCTGGGCACTTCAATCCGGTCGATATAGGACGCCAGCCACTCCAGAGCGCGCAGATCGAACTGCGCCCCCATGCGGAAATGGCGAATCACGGGCAGGAAGTCACCCGCACGATGCAGTTCATCACCATCGCGCAGACGGGCAAACAGCTCGCGGTGGAGCTCGCCACCATCATTGAGCAACACCGGCTGAGCGACGAAATCGAGTCCCTTGGGGGAATCCAGGGCCTTTTCGATGATCTCGCGCCACTCGCCGCGCGGACGCGCACGCCCACCCGCAGGGGCCAGCTCCACGCCCGACCCTTGCTCGATGGCCTGACGAAGCGTGGCATCTGCAACGGCATATATCTGGGTACGCTGCATGCCCGGCTCACGCCGAACGGCGCCAATGGCACAGTTCTCCGGCGGAATATCCACCAGCGGATTGGCATCCAGCAGGTTGTCGATATCCTCCGCCAATAGCGTGAGAAACTCCTGAAGCCGAGTTTCGTCGGTTTCCGGCAGCAACAGGCCGAAATCACTATTGGCCAGACGCGCGGCAATGATCGCCTCACCCGCCAGTTCGCGATCTTCCAGCTTGCGCGCGATGGCTTTCACCAGGGCGTCACGCCCCTTGTAGCCCTGCTCGCGATACACCACCTCGATATGCGACACGCGCAGCAGCGCGAAGCTGCCACCCATCGGCTCGCTCAGCCACTCATCGACCGCTCGATTCAAATAGCCGCGGTTGCCAAGCCCCGATACCGAGTCTTCTTCCGCCTGGCGCTGCAGACGCGCCAACTGCGCGGCCTGAGCCTCGAACTGGGTCTGCAGGCGCTGTCCAAGACGATTGACCGCCGAGGTGATGCCCTTGAGCTCCGCCACGCTGGTCTCTTCCAGCGGCGCGTCGAAGCGCTGTGTCTCCATCTCATTGAGGCGAGACGAGAGGCGCTCCAGCGGGCGCAGCAGACGGCGCATGACCAATGAGGCAATCAGCAGCGTGATCAGGCCGCCCAGCAACAGCCACAGCGCCAGACGCTTGGCCAGCTGCCAGAGCTGGTCATAGCCCTGGGCGGATTCGCCGGTCAGGCTGATCGTGCCCAGCGACGCCCAGCCACCCGGCAGCTCGCGGCTCGCCGATTCCACCGGCATGGGAATCAGGTCACGAAACCACTGCGGTGCCAGACTCTCGCGCACGACATTGAAAGCGATGGGTGTCGCGATGGCCACGCTCTCCAGCCTGGCATCGCGCACATGGCCTCCATCCACCGTGGCACGTATCAGGGCTTCGGCACTGGCGGCATCGCCAAGCTCTACATGTGGCACCAGCGCGAGACTCAGGCTCTGGGCGAGATTCGAGAGTTCGACGCGTTGTCGTTCGGCCAATGCATCACGGGTGTTGTTGACCTGGATGAAGAAGATACCGAGGGAGAACCCCAACAATACCAGCAACATCAAGGTAAACAGGCGGCGCGAAAGACTCATCTGATTTCCTCATCAACCATCAGCATGGCAACGGCGCACCCAGGGTGCGGTAGCGCCGTGGGTGGCTTAGCCCTGTTGTTGGACGGGGACGGCAACATTCATGGAATCCAGCAGAGCGCCGGTCGCCGACAGCAGGCGATAGTTGGCGGTTTCCAGATCAAAACGGGCGCGAATCAGGTTCTGCTGAGAGGTGAACAGCTCACTCTCGCTATCCAGAAGGTCCAGCAATGTGCGGCGCCCGATATCGAATTGCTTGCGATAACTCTCGCGGGTATCGGTCGCGGCACGCACATAACTTTCCAGGTAATCGATCTGACGCTTGAGGTTCTCGCGGGCATTCCATGCCAGACGAATCTCGTCACGCACATCGCGCATCACGCGATCATTGTCGTGCTCGACCGCTTCCAGCGCTGCCTGACGACCGCGGATCTCGGATTGATCACGGCCACCGCGATACAGGTTGTAGCGCATGACCAGTTCGACGCTCCAGTCGTCTGACTTGCTCTTGTCCTGATCATAATCATTGTCCAGCGTGCGATTGCCCTCGAGACTGAACTCGGGGTAGTTATCGCCCTTCTCGGCGTTCACTTCATGGCGGGCAGCATCAATGGAGACCCGCGCTGCCGCCAACAGCGGGTTGCGCTGATTGGCCTGCACGTAGGCGCTCTCGACATCCTCGCTGAGCAGGCTGGTGTCGATGCCCGGCATGCTGAGGTCCGACGGCATCTCGCCCACCAGACGCAGATAGGCAGAGCGGGAATCCTCGAGATTGTTGATCGATGACAGCACGCTGGCTTCGGCATTGGCCAGACGACCATCCACCTGACGCACGTCACTGCGCGCACCAAGGCCGGATTCCGCACGCCGTCCGATATCATTCGAGATACGACGGTGAGCCTCGAGATTGGCTTGTGCATACTTGAAAATCAGCTCATCACGCATGACCTGCAGATAGGCACCGGCCGTATCCAGCGCGATGTCATTGGCCTCGGCCGCGACCTGCAGGCGCTGGTAGTCCGCCTCTGTCTCGGCCTGGCGAATGCGCTCGATTGTCGTGTTGCCGTCCCAGAGCAGCTGACGGATGGTCAGATCAAGGCGCGTGTAATCGTGCCAGTCGTCATCGTCATTGACGCCGTCATCTTCCGAGTCGAACTTGCCATATCCCAGACGACCGGTCAGATCCACCGTCGGGCGATACGCCCCGCGCTGGGTTTCCGCTTCTTCGAGTCGCTGGATGTGACGTGAAACCTGAACGCGCGTGCGCGGGTTTTCCATTACCGCTCGGGATACGGCCTCTTCAAGAGTCGCAGCCGAAGCCTGAACGCCAAACCCCATCCCTGCGGCGATGCTCAACGCCAAGAGTGTCTTTTTCATTATGAGTTACCCTCGAATCCATCAAATCCTTGATCAACGTTCACGCAAGGCACCTTGCCTGGCGCGCAGAATCGGCTTCATCAGATATTGCAGTACGGTCTGATTGCCAGTGATCACATCGACACTGGCCTGCATGCCCGGGATGATCGTGAGCGGATCCGAGTCACTGCCAAGGTGGTTCTGCTCCGTCAGCACCTTGATCTCGTAGAAACTGTTGCCTTCTTCATCCTGCACAGTATCCGCACTGATCTGATCGACCTTGCCTTCCAATCCACCGTAGATGGTGAAGTCGTAGGCAGATAACTTGACGACGGCCGGCTGTCCGATTCTCAGGAAGCCGATGTCCTTGGGAGCGACTCGCGCCTGAACCAGCAGCTGGTCCTCGATGGGAACGATCTCCATCAGGTCTTCCCCGGGCTCGATGACGCCGCCTATGGTATTGATATTCAGCGTCTTGATGGCGCCCTGAACCGGAGAGGTCACCAAAGTACGATCGAGTCGGTCCTGAAGACTGGTGCGCCCCTCACGCAAGCGACCCAGATCCGCCTGGGTCTTGGCGAGCTCTTCCGCGGCACGTGAGCGGAATTCCTGCGCGACGCCGACCCGATTCGAGATGGCCTCATCCAGCTCCGATTGCTTGCCCGGCACGGCCAGGCGCGCCGATTCAAGATCACCCCGCAGGTCGTTGACCTCACGCTGGATCTTGAGAAGGTCCACCTGAGAGACCACGCCTTCACGCACCAGCGGGGCCGTCATGCCGAGCTCGCGACGTGACAGTTGATAACTGCGCTCGAGACTGTTGATGCGCGATCTCAACTCACGCAACTCCTGCTCCTTCTGCAGAATCTGTTCACGCGCGCCATTGAGGCCACTGTTGAGCTGATTCAGATGCGTGCGATACGCCGTCATCGCACGCGACACCAGAGCGGGACTGCGCGCCTTGAATTCTTCGTCGAAGGGCAACTCGATATTCTTCACGCTCACCTGATCCTTCCAGGCATCCGCGGAGGCGTTGACCTCGATGGAATCAAGCTCGGTGTCGTACTGCATGATGGTGGCCTGCAGGCCATCGAGGGTCGAGACACGCTCGCGCAGATCGGAACCTGCACTGGTGTCATCGATGCGCAGCAGTGGCTCCCCCGCCGAGACGACCTGACCTTCCTTGATATAGATCTCGCGCACGATACCGCCTTCCAGGTTCTGGACGACCTGAAGATGCGTCGAGGGCACGACCTTGCCGGACCCGCGCGTGACGACCTCCAGACTCGCCTGACTGGCCCAGATGACGAAGATGACCACGAATGCGAGCACCATCCAGATCAGGATGCGCGACTTCCAGGGAGTCGCCAGCAACACGGCCGAACTGACATCGTCGAGATGGTGAAGGTCACGCTGCTCAATCGGTGCCTTAGCCACGATTCACCTCCTGCTTGCGCCCGGCGACACGGCCTTCATTCAGGGCGCTCAGCACCTGCTGCTTGGGCCCATCGGCGACGATGCGCCCCCCTTCCATGACGATGACGCGGTCTACCACGTCGAGCATGCTGCTCTTGTGGGTGACCAGCAGCAGCGTCTGGCTGCGTGGCAGGGACTTGAGCATTCTGCGCAGGCGCAGCTCGGCGCGGTTATCCATGTGCGACCCGGGCTCATCAAGCAGCAAGAGCGGGGGACGCATCAAGAGTGCGCGGGCCAGCAAGACCGTCTGACGCTGACCGCTGGAGAGCATGCGCCCACCTTCACCTACCTGACGGTCCAGACCTTCAGGGTGATGACGAGTGAATTCGGTCACACCGGAGGCATCAGCCGCGAGGTCGATCTGTACGTCACTGGCGTGTGGTTGGCCGAGGGTGATGTTGTCGCGAATGGAGCCGAAGAACAGTGAACTGTCCTGGCCCGCATGACCGATATGCCGACGTACGTCGGCGGGATGCAGCTGATTGAGATCCAGCCCATCGATTCGAACGCTGCCCGCCGTGGCGCGATACAGGCCAGAGACAAGACGTTGCAAGGTACTCTTGCCAGCACCGATACGCCCAATGATCGCGATCCTCTCACCTGGATTGATGGTCAGTGAGATATCCGACACGGCAGGTGGCGTATTCGGCGCATAGGCAAAGCCGACGCGGTCGAATTCGATGCGCATCTGCAGGTGCTCGCGGTGAACGTAACGACGATCTTCCGACTCTTCCGGCAATGCCATGATCTGCTCAAGCGCACTCATGGCACTGCGAGTCTGGCCGATGCGCGTGATCAGCAACGCCAACTGCCCCAGCGGCTGCAACGCACGCCCGGACAGCATGACCGCGGCGATCAAGCCACCGACAGACAGGCGTGCATCCGCGATCAGATAGACCCCGAACACGACCAGCGCCACCGTGGTGGCCTGTGTCAGCGACATGCTCAGCGAGCTGACAGAGGTCGTCAGGTTGCGGCTTTTCACCCCCCAATGCGCGATCTGCCCGACGGCGCGTTCATATCGACGCTGGGTTTCGCCCTGAGCATTGGCCAGCTTGAGGCTCTCGAGGCCGGAGACCGCTTCGACAAGGCGCGCATTGCGTTCCGTCGCCAAGCGCGACCCCTGCTCGATACTGCTGCGTAGCGGTTTCTGGATCGCCAGACTGTAGATAAGCAGGATCACGAGCGCGGCGAAGGGCACCAGAACCAATGGCCCCGCCACGATCCAGATCACCAGCAGGAACAGCAGGGCAAACGGCAGATCGACCAGGGTGGTCAGGGTCGCGGAGGTAAAGAACTCGCGAATCGAATCAAACTCCTGCAGGTGCTTCACATAGCCACCGACAGAGCCGGGACGCGCTTCCATCCGCAGGTTCATGGTCTTGGAGAAGAGCTTCGAGGTCAGCAACACCTCGGACTTCTTGCCGGCCGTGTCCATGAAGTAGGCACGTGTCTGGCGCATCACGAAGTCGAACACCATGATGATCGCCATACCCGTCGCCAAGACCCACAGCGTGTTGAAGGCCAGATTGGGCACGACCTTGTCATAGGCGTTCATCACGAACAGTGGCGATGCCACGGCAAACAGGTTGATCAATATCGACGCCAGAATCACGTCACGATAGATCGGCCGCGACAGCTTCAGCGTTGACCAGAACCAATGGCCACCACTCTGCTTGAGCGTTTCCGGTGCGCGTTCATCAAAGCGGTGCTCCTGCTTGAGATAGACGACACGCCCATCATGACGCTCAGCCAGAGACTCGATGTCGACCAGCTCATCACCATCGGCCTCAGGCTGATGAATCCTGGCCTTGCCTGCGTCGTTGTCGACCTCCAGCAAGACGACAGCACGCTCTTCCTTGAGTATGAGAATGCACGGCATCAGCATGTCGCTGATGGCCGTGATCTGCTGGTTGACCAGTTTGGCACTCAGATTGGCACGTGCCGCAGCACGACTGACAAGCGCCAGGGGAAGACGGCCTTCCTCCATGGGAAGACCATCGACCAGCACTGCTGCAGATCTGGGATTGCCGTGGTAACGCGCCATGAAGACCAGCGCATTGAGAAGGGGGTCGCCCTCCCTCTCGCCAACAGGCTCCGGTCTTAATGGCGTGGGTTGATCGCTCAACCTGTCCTCCTTAGTAGGGCACTTCGCAGATGTCTCTACGGCAAAGTCTAATACAGCAAGGGGAGACAGCCTAAGCCATCTCCCCTATCACATCGATTCAGCCGTCAACGTTCGTCTTGAGACTGTTGCTGTCGAGCAGAGATTGAATGATCTGCGTATCCGTGTCGCCACCTGATGTCAGGTCGACATCCTGCAGATTGATCTCTTGCGTGATATTGCTGCCGTCGGATCCGTCGACACTGATCTCGATATTGGTGCCACCTTCTCCGTCTGACTCGAAGTGCAGGAAGCTCGAGAGCGTATCGGCATCATCGTTGGACTGAAGCAGATCGGACAGATCGATGACATCGCCATCCGCGACACTGAAGTCGGTGATGGTATCCGTCGCCATGCCGCCTTCGCTGTTGATGTCATGACCGCTCAGCCACTGGAAGGTGTCGGCACCATCGCCGCCAGTCAGGATGTCATTGCCGGCACCTCCGACCAGAAGATCATCGCCCTCACCACCAGAGAGGATATCGTTGCCGGTGCCGCCTCTCAGCGTATCGTTGCCACTGCCGCCTTCCAGACGATCACTGCCCTCGCCACCGCTCAGGGTGTCATTGCCACCCTGGCCAACCAGATAGTCCGCATAGAACGGTCCATCGCCATCGCCCGTCAGGGTGTCGTTGCCATCGGTGCCGATGACCACGGCCAGCTTGTCGACATCGATACTGACACTTGAGGCGTTGGTATCCCCGTCATTGTCGACCGTCACGTAATCGAAGCTGTCCGTGGAGCGCTCGCTGACGTTATCCGGGGGCGTGTAGGTGAAGTCACCGCTCCCCAGATTGAACAGCATGCTGCCACCCAGGTCTGTCGAGATGATCAACTCCAGGCTGTCCGCATCGTAGCTGCTGTTGTCCGACCCCGTAGCAGACACGGTGTTGGTAACCGGATCATAACTGTAGGTCGTGCCATCCACGGTGACCGATTGCAGATAACCGCCATCCGCTCCCAGCAGACTGCCATCCACGGAGCTGCCCGAGACAAGCTGACCACTGACAGGCGATTGCACGGTCGCGGCCAGACTATCATCGAGGTCCGAGAAACTGGTGACGACGGTACTGTCTAGGTTCTCAACAGCAGAGCCATCATAGGCAATAGGATCAAGATTGCTCTCATTGACAGACCCTCCCAAACCAATTGAGTAAGACTTAATTGAATTATCGATCAAAAATTGTTGCCATTCGACTTCTTCACCAGCTGAAATCCCAGCACTTCCAGAAGGACGATTAGGTATGCCATCGGAGAAGAAATAAGACACATTCTGTGCCGATTCAAGAGCACCATCTGCATTAAAATTCCACATTGCCGTATCAAGAGCAGAATCATAATTGGTAGCACCACCGGCTTCCAATGTATCCAATAACAATGAAGCTCTTTCGACCGTCACCCAGCCAGGCGCATACGATGCGTAAGATTGGAAGACAACAAGGTTGACCATCACGTCACCGAAATCATCGTAAGAATCTAGAAGCACCTTGACCGAATTAATAGCACTCTGAAGACGAGTGCTATTGTCAACTCCATCACTCGTACTCATTGAACCCGAGATATCCAGCATTATTGTGACATTGGTATCCACCAGGGTGGACGAGAAGCTCTGCGCTTCCTGCTGCTCGGGTGCATCATCCTCGATGCCGATGGTCAGCGTGCCGGTGGAGCTGGCGCCTTCGCTATCCGTTGCGAGCACACCGAAGTCCAGAGACAGGACATCTTCACCATCACCCGAGTGATCGACCGCCTGACTCAGAGTGAAGGTATAAGCGCCGCTGTCATCGATGGTCACCGTCGCGACTTCATTGCCATCAGCATCGGTTGCCACCATTGACTGGGTGCCGCTGCCGGACCAGGTCACCGCACTGCCACCGGAGGTGATGGCCGCGGCAGGAGCCGTCAATACCAGCGACACGCTGTCACTGTCGACATCCGTGACGGAAACCGTACCGGTGACGGTGGTGGCATCGGTGGTATCCGTAAAGCCATCAGCCGCATCGCTGTCGGCGATACCGCCTTCGAGTCCTTCTTCGCTGACGCGGCCTTCAGTCGCAGTCACCACCGGGGCATCATTCGTCCCCTGAATGGTAATGGTGACATCCTGGGTAGCTGTCGCTCCCGCCGTATCCGTGACAGTGACGGTGTAGGTCAGGACCAGCGACTCGCCTGCAGACAGGTAGTCGAAGCTTTCCCCGGCAGCGCTGCTGTCGAAGGACCAGTTGAGCGTACCTTCAGTGCTCTCGTCATCGATGATGGCCCCAGTATCCACACCCAGCAGCGCAAGCAGGTCATCGTTGACCAGCGTACCGGTATCGCCATCACTGGAGACGCCGGTGACGCTCGGCGTCACGCTATTGCTGAGATCCACGTCATCCACCGACAGAGTCCCGCTGGCACTCAGCGGTGAATCCGTCTCCGTCAGGCTGGCGGCGGCACTGTCGCCACTGCTGACACTTATCTCCGGCGCATCGTTGCTACCTTTGATGGTGATGGTCAGCGTGGTAGTGGCAGTATCACCGTCAGCATCCGTGATCACGTAGGTATAGACGTCCGTGACCGACTCACCGGCCGCCAGGTACTGCAGGTCGTCGCGTGCTGACTGATAGCTGTAGGAGCCATCCGCCGCCAGGGTCAGCTCGCCGTGCTCACCCGTGATCACGGCCGCCGCGCCATCGCTCACCGGAGCAGTCTCCGTTCCGGCGATGACGGCAGTCACGGTTACCGCATCGGCACCCAGAGTATCGGCAGTCGCCGATGTGCCCTCCACGACATTGCCGGTGATGGCAGAAGTGCGATTCTCGCCAATGCTGCGCGTATCAGCGTTGGCTACCGGCGCGGTGTCCAGAACGGTGACATCCAGACTGGATGTGGTGCTCTGACCGGCAAGATCCGTTACCACGACGGTGAAACCATCGACGACGCTGTCATCGCCATCTGTGTGATCAGCCGCTGTGCCATCTTCCACATAGGTGTAGGTGACCTCACCGCTGTCGGCGTCGTAGCCCGTAATGGTCAGCGTGCCTTCACCATCTGGGTTGGGGATCACTACCGGTGTGGTGCTGGCATCCGTGATATCCACGCCAGCAATCGTCACTGCCGCGATACCTGCTGCAGCTGACACGGTAAAGGTATTGGTAAGCGTGCTTCCGGTCGCTTCGGTGACGGACTGGTCTTCCAGTGAACTGATGATCGGCAGCGCATCATCAGTCCCCTTGATGACGATATCCACTGTCGTGCTGGAGCCATCGCTGAGCTGCACGATGTACTGCTCATTGATCGTGTCGGCAGATGTCAGCCCCTGCACAGCGGCAGTGTCGTTATCCAGCGTATAGGTCCAGTTGCCGTCAGCATCGACGACGAAGGTACCGTAGAGACCGCTGTCGTCAGTGGCCGGCGTGAACTTCGGCGCATCACTATCGACATCGGTCGCGGTCAGCGTACCTGAAGCTTCCGTCACACCATCTTCGGCAACAGCGCCATCATCGGCACTGATGACGACAGGGTCATCAATCGCTGCGACGTCCTCGAAGCTGAGAATGGCTTCATCGAACTCGGTGCCATCCGTGATCACATAAGTGGTGTCGGGTACCGGACCGTTGTAATTCTCACCGAGCGTGAAGGTGAAGGTACCGTCAGCATTGATCAGAAGTGTGCCGACTTCGCCAAGATCCGCTGTCTTGCCCGGGTCGTACGTAACCCCGTCAACAGTGAAGCTGACGACGCTCAACTCATCACCATCGGCGTCGACGTCGTTGTTCAGGACGTTGCCGCTGACCGGAGTATCTTCCTCGACCACGATCGGACCGTCGTCATAGGCCACCGGCTTGTCATTCAAGCCCTGGACATTGATGGTGATGTCGGCGGTATCCGAGTCACCATCCGCATCCAGGATGGTGTACTCGAATACTTCCTTGACGAGGTCACCGGCACCCAGTGCCTGAGCGCGCGCATCATCAAGGTCATAACTGAAGGTGCCATCGGTATTGATGGTCAAGCTGCCGTAGCTGCCATCGACCGTAACGCTACCCTCATTGTCTGCCAGTGAAATGCCATCCAGATGCGTGATGGTCACGCCATCAGCGCCTAGCTCATCCTGTCCGCCGCCGACAACACTGAAAATGACATTGGTGTTGATCACCGGCTCACCATCCGGAGACGTATCATCTTCGCGAATGGTGTAGGTGTCGTCATTGGCGACAGGCGCGGTATCCAGAATCTTGACGTCAAGGCTGTCGCTGGTGCTCTGCCCGGCCAGGTCAGTGACGACCACGGCGTAGTTGTCGAACACGCTATCGTCGCCAGCCGAGTGATCCGCAGCCGTACCATCCTCCACATAGGTGTAGGACACGGTGCCGGCATCGTAGCCCGTGATGGTCAGCGTGCCTTCGTCATCAGTCGCGCCCGGGATCACGATGGGGTTATCCACTGACGCCGAAGTGATATCCGTACCATTGATGGTGACGCTGGCGATGCCGGCATCCGCTGCCACCTCGAAGGTGTCAGTGACCGTGGCACCCGTGCCCTCAGTCACTTCCTTGTCAGCCAGCGTGATGACCGGCGCTGCGTCGGCCGAGCCCGTGATATTGATGGTCAGCGTGGTGCTGGAATAGTCGCCATCGCTGTCTTCCAGCACATAGGTGAAGACGTCTTCCGCCGATTCACCCTCTGCCAGAGTCTGCGTCTTGGTGGTATCCAGAACGTAGGTATAGCTGCCGTCGCTGTTGAGCGTCAGCGTGCCGTAGTCACCCGTGACCGTGGCACTGCCGCCGTCAGCAATTCCGGTATCGTTCAGTTTGCAGACCATGAACGGCGCATCTGCACCCAGGATGTCCTCATTGTCACTGGCACCATCAATCACGTTGCCCGTGAGCTCGTCCGTCGCATCTTCATCAATATCGCGCTCATCCGGCTTGGCCGTCGGCGCGGTATCCAGAATCTTGACGTCAAGCCTGTCGCTGGTGCTCTGCCCAGCCAGGTCAGTGACGACCACGGCGTAGTTGTCGAACACGCTATCGTCGCCAGCCGAGTGATCCGCAGCCGTGCCATCCTCCACATAGGTGTAGGACACGGTGCCGGCATCGTAGCCCGTGATGGTCAGCGTACCTTCGTCATCAGTCGCACCCGGAATCACGATGGGGTTATCCACTGACGCCGAAGTGATGTCCGTGCCATTGATGGTGACGCTGGCGATGCCGGCATCCGCTGCCACCTCGAAGGTGTCTGTGACCGTCTCACCCGTGGCCTCGGTCACTTCCTTGTCAGCCAGCGTGATGACCGGCACTGCGTCGGCCACGCCGGTGATCAGGATGTCGACCGTGGTGGTCGAGTTATCGCTGAGCGTCACGGTGTATTGCTCGGTGACCGTCTGGCCCTCGGCCAGCGCCTGGGTCGCCTCAGCCTCGTTGGCAAGTTCGTAGGTCCAGTTGCCCGCATCATCGACCGTGAAGGTGCCGTAGTCGCTGCCATCGG